>JBFMEF010000141.1 GCA_040753495.1 Candidatus Zixiibacteriota bacterium | reverse complement strand
TGGCGGGATATATGCGAATGTACTGGGGGAAGAAAATTCTGGAATGGACCGCAACGCCGGAGGAAGCATATCAGACTGCGATTTACTTAAACGACAAATATGCGCTCGATGGGCGCGACCCGAACGGTTACGCCGGGGTGGCATGGTGTTTCGGCAAGCATGACAGACCCTGGAAAGAGCGACCGGTATTCGGGAATATTCGGTACATGAATGCCGCCGGGCTAAAGCGGAAGTTTGACGCCGATGAATATGTCAGACGAGTGGAAGAAAGCTGCCGGAAGAATGACACCCTACCAGATACCTAAGACATCTTTCGCCATATCGGAGGCCATCTCAGCCGGATTCCAGGGCGGGTCCCAGACGACCGTAACGGAGGCTTTCTCGACTCCCTCGACCGCTTTGACGGCGTTTTCCACCTGCTCCACCAGCATTGGACCGTATGGGCAGGCCGGGGTGGTCAGGGTCATGGTGATGTTGACCTCTTTATTGTCAACAATTTCGACATCATAGATCAATCCGAGGTCAACCACCCCCAGAGCGATTTCAGGGTCTTCGATTGGCTTAAGTTTCTCAAGAATCAATTCGCGGGTGAGAGACATTCTTTATTCCGTAGTAGATATGTTGGTCTTCACCCCCTGCTCTTTGGTGGCAAGGGCATCGATAAGAGTGGTCCAGGAGAGAAGAGCGCACTTGATTCGGACCGGGAATTTTTTGACTCCGCGCAGCGATTCCAGATCCCCCAGGTCGATATGGTCGGGGATATCTTCCCCTTTGAGCATCTTGCGGATAGTCTCGGCGATTTTCTTGACTTCATCCAGAGTTTTCCCCTTGATGGTATCGGCCAGCATTGAGCCGGACGCCACCGAGACGGCGCAACCGACACAGCTGACATAGATATCCTTGATTTTGTCGCCGTCAAGCTGAAGTTCCATTTCCAATTCGTCGCCGCAGGAAGGGTTCTGCCCTTCGTTGTGGATATCGGCATGCTCCAATTTTTTTCGGCCCCGGGGAAATTTGTAATGCTCCATCAGAATATCGCGGTACAGGCTGTCGAGTTCGTCAGACATAGCGAAAATACTTTCTGGCTTCCTTGAGCCCGGCTGCAAGGTGGTCAATGTCGTCAGCGGTATTGTAGATATAGATGCTGGCGCGAGTGGTGGAACTGACGCCGAGAAGTTTGGTCAGCGGCTGGGCGCAATGATGCCCGGCGCGGACAGCAATCCCGAGGGTATCGAGGAAAGTGGCAAGGTCATGCGGATGGATATCATTATCGGCAAAGGCAATCGCTCCCCCCCTCTTATCTGCGTCATTGGGTCCAAAAACTTTAATGAAATCGAGAGCGGCAAGCTTATCGAGCGCATACGCCGTCAACTCTAATTCATGCCGTCGGATATTCTCCATGCCCAGTTTACTCAGATATTCCAGAGCGGCGCCGAACGCCGCCGCGCCGGCGATATGGGGAGTGCCGGCTTCAAATTTCCAGGGAAGAGTATTCCAGCGGACCGATTCAAAGCGGACATCACTTATCATTTCTCCCCCGTAAGTAACCGGCTCCATTCTTTCCAATAATTCCTGCCTGCCAAAAAGTATGCCGACTCCCGTGGGACCGAGCATCTTATGGGCGGAAAAAGCCAGAAAATCAGCATTTAGCGCACCGATATTGACCGGCAGATGCGGCACCGACTGGGCGCCATCGACGAGGACCACCGCCCCTTTCTTATGAGCGATTTCAATGATCTCCTCCACCGGATTGATTGTCCCCAGGACATTGGACATCTGCGTCATAGCGACAATCTTCGTGCGCGAATTTATAATCTCATCGATATCGGACAGGTCAAGAAGACCCTCTCCGGTGATTCTTATATATTTCAGTTCCGCGCCGGTTTTCCGGCTCAGCATAAGCCACGGCACAAGGTTGGCATGATGCTCCATCTGGGTGATAACAATCCGGTCGCCGTGACGGAGATTTGCTTCTCCCCAGGATTGCGCCACGATATTGATGGCTTCGGTTGCGTTGCGGGTGAAGATTACTTCTTCCGGTCTGACGCCGCCGATGAACTCCGCCACTTTGACGCGGGTCGCTTCGTATGCCGCGGTGGCTTCTTCGGCAAGGGTATGCAGGCCGCGATGAACATTGGCGTTCTGATAAGAATAATATTTCTCGATGGCGTCCAGCACCGCTTGCGGTTTCTGGGTGGTGGCGGCGTTATCGAGATATATCAGCGGCTTGCCGTGAACAGTGCGGGAGAAGATCGGAAAATCGAGCTTGATTCGTTCCGGGTCAAATGGCGACACTGACGGCACACTGCCGTTGAGGTCAAGGATTTGACGATGCGATTTCATCATGCGACCCCTTATTCCGGCAGAGCCAGATAGATTTCACCATTTTCGATTTTGACGTCATAAGTGCCGATACCGACCACCGCCGGAAAACGGGTGGCGGCGCCGGTTTGGATATTGAAACGGGCGCCGTGACGGGGGCACTCGATTTCGCCGTCAATTATATCACCGCCGCTCAGGTCGCCGCCGTCATGGGTACAGAGATTGTCGAGGGCGTAAAATTTCCCCTGAACTTTGAGCAGAATGATATCTTTGCCGTTGAGATGAAACTCGCGCATCTGCCCTTCGGCAAGTTCTTTCTCGCCGCAGAGCCGCAGATATTGCCCTATCATAATTCGCTCCCCAGTTTGTCCAAGACCAGATTGCGCAATAGCGGCTGCAGGTCGGAGGGAATCTGGCTGATGGTCGGTTCGACAAAGCCGCCAACAATCATTTTGACCGCCTCGGAGCGCGCCACACCGCGGCTCTCCAGATAGAAAAGCATCTCCGGGTCGATTGGTCCCATAGTGGCGCCGTGGGTGCAGCGCACCTGGTCGGCGAGAATCTCCAGTTCCGGTATCGATTCCGCCCGCGTTCCCTTATTCAGGAGAAGATTGCGGTTCTCCTGATAGGCTTCACAATTGGCTGTCTCTTTTTCAATTCTGATAAGCCCGGTATAGGCGGAATTGGCTTTATCTTTCAGAATTACTTTAAAATCGATATTGGAAAACGACTCGCTTGCCTTATGATGATGCATAGTATGATAATCGAAATGCCGGGCTTCGTCGCCGAAGAGGACGCCGTACATCCGGCTGTCAGCGCCTTTGCCGTTCAGAATCGTCCCGGCATTGACCTTGGAAAGCGAACCGCCCATAGCGCCGAATATCGAATAGAGGGAGCCGCCCGTCTCCACCTGTCCGCGCTGGGTAATGTAAGACGTGCATTTCGAAGAGAGCCGCTGCAGGTTAACATAACGCACCCGCGAGGAGTCCCCGACAAAAATTTCAACCACGCTGTTTGCCGAGGGGTCTTCCAGACGGCATTCGCCAGCGTAATCATCGATAACGGTAACTTCGGAATTCCGCCCGACCACCACCAGCAACCGTCCCATGGTGAACTGACCGCCGGGGTGACGGTTCATCAGAATCGGTTTCTCGATAACAGTATTATCCGGGATATAAAGAAAGAAGCCGGTATTCCACAGGGCGAGATTAAGGGCTTCAAATTTGCCGAATGAAGAGCCGACCAGTTTCCCCAGAAAGCGCCCGGCAAATCCCTCGTTCTCGCGAAGCGCCGAGTAGATATCTTTGAAGATTACCCCTTTGGCGGAAGTCTCCGGAGTCAGCTTGGTCACGGTCATCCGATTATCGAGATTGTAGCCGATAGCGGCATACTCAGGCGTAACCGGATACGGTTTGCCGTTGCTGCCATCGGGCACGACCGGATAAAGGTTCATCAAAGCGTCAATATTCTTAGCCAAGAAAGATTCCGGCGCGGTGTACCGCCAGATATTCTGGACTCTTTCCGGAAGCGGAAGCTCAAGATATTTCTCCCAGGCGTTCTTGCGAAGCCGGTAAATCCATTCCGGTTCATTAGTCTGAATCGGCCTGAAATCTATCCTGTCTTTTGCAACTGTGGTAGTATCTGTAGTTATATTCATCACCCTACCGACCCTTCCATTTCAAGTTCAATCAAACGGTTCAATTCCACCGCATACTCCATCGGAAGTTCTTTGGTGAACGGTTCAATAAAGCCGTTGATGATGAGCAAACGGGCTTCATCTTCAGTCAAGCCGCGGCTGGTCAGATAGAAAATCTGCTCCTCGGCGACCTTACTGACTCGCGCCTCATGCTCAATCCGGACCTCGTCGGCATCAATTTCCATTGTGGGATAGGTGTCGGAGCGAGAGGCGCCGTCAATCAAGAGAGCGTCACATTCCACCGAAACTTTGCTTTTGGTGGCGTTGGGATAGACCTTCACCAGACCGCGATAAGAGGCTCTTCCACCGCCTTTGGAGATTGATTTGGATGTTATGCGGGAACTGGTGTTGGGCGCGGCATGAATCGCTTTGGCGCCGGCATCCTGATGCTGGCCATTTCCGGCAAACGCGATAGAGAGAATCTCCCCCTTTGCCCCTTCGCCCACCAGATAGACGGCCGGGAATTTCATGGTCAAACGGGAGCCGATATTCCCGTCAACCCACTCCACCGTGGCGTTTTTATGCGCCACCGCCCGTTTGGTCACCAGATTGAAAATATTATGCGCCCAGTTCTGAATAGTGGTGTAACGAATATAGGCGCCGTCGAGCGCCAGAAGTTCCACTACGGCCGAATGGAGCGAGTTGGTCGAATAGACCGGCGCGGTACATCCTTCGATATAATGCACCCGCGAGCCTTTATCGGCAATTATCAACGTCCGCTCGAACTGCCCCATATTCTCGGCATTGATGCGGAAATATGCCTGAAGCGGAATTTTGACATCAAGTCCCGGCGGCACATAGATAAACGACCCGCCCGACCAGACAGCCGAATTCAAAGCGGCGAATTTATTATCATGGGGAGGAATGACAGTAGCGAAATATTTCTTGACTATCTCCTCATGCTGGCGCAAGCCGCTATCCATATCAAGAAATATCACCCCCTGCTTTTCCAGGTCTTCCTTGAAAGAGTGATAGACCACCTCTGACTCGTACTGGGCGGTTACCCCGGCAAGGAATTTCCGCTCCGCCTCCGGAATCCCCAGACGGTCGAAAGTCTTCTTGATATATTCGGGGACATCGTCCCACGACTTCCCCTGGGCTTCAATCGGCTTGATATAGTAATAGATATCATCAAAGTTGATGGAGTTGAGAAGTTCCGTATTGCCCCATTTCGGCATCGGCTTGGAATAGAAAATATCGAGCGCTTTATGGCGAAAATCGCGCATCCAGTCCGGTTCTTTTTTCATCCGAGAAATCATCTCCACCACTTCGTGGCTGATTCCCTTGGCCCCTTTATGGAAATATTCCTCCGGGTCACGGAAGCCGTACTTTTCGGCGTAGTTGTCGCCGATATCTATGACCTGGGCATTCTTATTCTGAGTTTCTTCCATTTTAGACCTCGACTGCTTTCATTACTTCTTTTTCGATCCAGTCGTAACCCTGCTCTTCCAGTTGCAGGGCAAGTTCCGGTCCGCCGGAGCGGACAATCTGCCCGGCCATCATCACATGCACCTTGTCCGGTTTGACATAGTTGAGCATCCGCTGGTAGTGGGTCACCAGAAGAACCGCGCCGTCTTTGGGGGCATAATGATTAATCCCCTGGGAGACAATCCGAAGGGCATCGATATCAAGCCCGGAGTCGGTTTCATCCAAGAGGCAAACCTGCGGTTTGAGCATTGCCATCTGAAGAATCTCAATCCGCTTCTTCTCGCCGCCGGAGAAACCGTCATTCAGATAACGGGTGGCAAAGGCTTTGTCGATATCAAGCGATTGGAATTTATCAGTGAGTTCTTTGCGGAAATCCCGCAGGATATTTTCATCGCCGTTGTATTTCGATTTCAAGGCGGAACGAAGGAAATTGGCGACCGTCACCCCCGGTATCGCCAGGGGATACTGGAAGGCAAGGAAAAGTCCCGCCCGGGCGCGCTCGGTGGCATCCATCTCCAGAAGATTTCTTCCGTTGATATAGGCTTCACCCTTGGTTATGGTGTAATTGGGATGCCCGGCGAGGGCGTTGGCAAGGCTTGATTTGCCGGAGCCGTTAGGACCCATCAGGGCATGCTTCTCCCCCTGGCGCATCTCCAGGGTAACACCTTTAACAACCTCTTTCCCTTCCACTTCGACATGGATATTCTTAAAGTCAAAAATTACTTTTTTCTCGTTCATCGCTTCCTCTATGAATTTAAGATGTTATTCTCCGGTTTGATTGACTTGTGTTCTTCCGGGTTTGCATCGGAGTTGATTTTCAATTCTTTTTTCCCGTTGGCCAGTTCCGCCAGATTGACCCGGTCCAGATAGCCGCTGACAAATTCATTGAAAGCGCCCCAGACATCGCGAACCGTGCAATCTTCAGTATGTACGCAGCAATCGCCGTCACCGCTGTATCGCTCGCAGTGGGTCGGCCCGAATACCGGCTCCCCCAGGGCGGCAAAAATCTCGCTGAGGGTAATCTCCTGCGACGGTTTAGAGAGAACATACCCGCCGCGCCGTCCCCGGACCGCCTTCACCAGCCCGGCTTGCTTGAGAATCATCAGGAGTTTGCCGGCATAGGGCAACGACAACCCTTCCTTAGCGCTGATTTCCGGAAGAGTCATCGATTGATTACTTTTAGCCAGAAGAATCATGCAGCGGAGCCCATATTCTTCAAGTGCCGTTACTTTCATATACAGTTCCTCAGTTAACTTCCAACCTATTATACAAAATCATTACAAAAAAGTAAAGAATTATATTGAAATAAAACGAAAAATATCATTTTTGGTTCCATTAATCCAATATTTTCTCCAAATTATTATAATTCAGTCGCTTACTATCTTTCTTTGCACAAAAAAACGCCCTGCGACTTTCGTCACAGGGCGCATCGGGTATACTAAGAGGGGTTCTTTATTTATACAAACCAACCGGCGATTCGGTTGGATAAATTATCCTACCAGGACCCTTTCCAGACGGTCGGCGATATAATCGACCTCATCATCGTTAATTATAAGCGGGGGCGAAATCCGGATGGTGTGGTGATGACTGTCGTTGCAGAGCATATCATGCTGGAGAAGTTTCTCGCAGTACACCATGGCGTCGCCGTTTTTCATCTCGATGCCGATAAAGAGCCCTTCACCGCGCACCTCTTTGACATGCGAACTGCGGGCGGCGATATCGAGGATTCTTTTCTTTAGGATTCTGCCGGTCTCGGCGGCGCGCTCCGCCAGACGCTCCTCCACCATTACGTCGAGAGCGGCGATTCCGGCGGCGCAGGCAAGCGGGTATCCGCCGAAAGTGGAGCCGTCATGTCCCGGCTGGAAAACTTTATCCATCAGAGCCCGGTTGGTGACCATCACCGACACCGGCACCATCCCGCCGGCTATCGCTTTGCCGAGAACGACGGCATCGGGGATAACATTTTCATGCTCAAAGCAGAACCGTTTGCCGGTCCGTCCCAAGCCAACCTGGATTTCATCAAAAATCAGGAGAAGATTGTGTTTGTCAGCCAGTTCGCGGAGCCCTTTCAGGAAACCTTGCGGCGGCTGATACATTCCCCCCTCACCCTGCATCGGTTCAACCAGAATGGCGCAGGTGTTGGGAGTAATCAGTTTTTCGGTATCTTCAAGACTTCCGTAACGGGCGATTTTGAAACCGGGAGTAAGCGGTCCAAACCCTTCTTTGTATTTCTGACTGGTCGAGAAAGAGACAATGGTAATCATCCGGCCATGGAAGTTGTTCTCGAAGACAATTATCTCCTGCTTGCCATCCGGAATCCCTTTTTCCTTCCAGCCGTAATAGCGGGCAAGTTTAATGGAAGTCTCTACCGACTCGACTCCGCCGTTTTTCGGAAGCACCTTGTTACCGTTGTTGCCGAACCGCGGACCGAGTTGCGGCACCAGTTCCGCGACCTTCTTGAGGAATAGCGCCAGGACATCGGTAAAGACCACATTGGAGATGACCGAGGCGTAATTTTCCTGCAAGGCCCGGATAAGGGCATCGACAATTTTGGGATGATGATGCCCCGGGTTGGCGGCGCTGTAAGCGGCGAGGCAGTCAAGAATTTTGCGGCCGTCCTGGGTGTAAAGCCAGGCGCCCTGAGTTTTGCGAACGACTGTTTTGAGGCGACGGTAATGCTTGGCGCCGTAGATATCTTCGATATCAAAGACTTCGTTGTCAGGAAGCGGGGAGAATCCGATGAGGGCTTTATCTTTGAGCGTGATAGACATGCTTGGACTCCTTTATCTTAATTTATAAGCCTCTAATTATAACAATTTTTCGGCATTTCGGCAATGGGATAAATGGATAAATTATAAGATTTTACAGGATTTTGACAGGAGCGGAACATTTACCGATTTTGTCTATGATACCAATGTTTTTGGAAGGCATTGTAATTGGGACAAAGATAAGATGTTGGGGGTAAAGAGGATTGGAGATGAGGGTCTCGCAGGCTGAGACCTGACTGAGGTGAGACGGTTTAAACGTCCTGGAATCCGTCCCCGGCGGAGACAGGACCAAACGCATCCTCTTGCTTATTCTCTAAAGAGGATTGTTGTGCTTCTTCAGCCGGTATGTCCCCAGCGCCAGAAGCGTAATAATCACTTCGGCGATGGTTATCCAGACACGGTTGATAATCGCAATCGATGCCGCCAGCGGTCCCCCCAGTTTCACCGCCAGCACCGCCGAAAGAACCCCCTCCCTAATTCCCAGGCCGGCCGGCGAAAGAAAGGCGATATATCCCAGAATATAGCCCGTGATATAGGCGCCGGTGGAATAGATAAACGGGAGGCTGGTGTCGGCAAGAAGCGCCCGCAGGAAGAAATGAAAAGAGATACCAAAGAGGGTCCAGTTGAGAAGATACCAGAGGAAGATCTCCAGACGGTTCTGCAGGCTGGGACGGTACTTCACCGGTTCCTGCCTGAACAGTTTCAGAATTTTATTGAGCGCCCAATTGAGACCATCCGGCTTAAAGAAGAGGAAGAGAAACAAAAGAACTGTGGCGGACATAAATATATACAGGATATTCCGCATGACCTCCATTGATTTGGGAAGGGCATCCAGCCCGAGCGTCGCCGGTATCAGAAGAAAGGCGGCCGGAAGGGCGTACCCCTGCACCAGCGCAAACGAAGCCAGCGCCACCTGTGGCGGGACTTGTACTTCCTTGGCAAGACCGACCATCCCGACCACCTGCCAGACCTTGCCGGGAATATACCGTCCCAGATTCGCCAGATAGACCACCCGGAACGCTTCATGCAGTTTAATTTTGATTCCGAAGCCGGCAATGACAGCGCGCCATCCCTGGCTTCCGCAGAGATATGCCGCCATCAAGGTAACAATGGAAACGACCGCATTAAACCAGTCGATACGCCATTTCCACTGCGACAGCTCGGCCCGATGACTATAAATGGTCTTAAAGAGGATATAGAAAATCAGTCCGGCGATAAGCCATCCGAAGATATTTTTCAGAACTTTTTTCTTATCGAGGGGCATAGCGCTTTCTAATCGGCAGTGTTGTCCGATTTATCCTCGGTAATCGCGTATTTTTTCATTCTGTAAATCAGGATATGGCGGGGGATTTTAAGAAATTCCGCCGCCTTGGAGCGGTTCCAGTTGAACCGTTCCAGCGCCGAGAGTATCAACTGCTTCTCCGCCTCATGAAAAGAAAGGGTACTTAACGGGTTTGCCGCTATCGTCTCCTTCGCCCTAACCGGTTCCCCGAAATCGGGCGGAAGGTCGCCGGTGGTGAGACGGTTCCCTTTCCGGAGAATCACCATCCGCTCCATCAGGTTTTCCAGTTCCCGGATATTGCCGCGCCAGGGGTGCGCCTGCAGCTGTTTCATCAGACGGTCATCGATTTCGATACTCTGCTCCGGGCTGAACCGTTTCAAGAACTGCCTGACCAGCGCCGGGATATCATCGGGTCGCTCGCGAAGCGGCGGGATATGTATTGGAATAATATTGAGGCGATAGTACAGGTCTTCGCGAAATTTGCCGTCAGCCACCCGCCCTTTCAGGTCAACGTTGGTGGCGGCGATAAGACGGATATCGATTTCTTTCCCCTTCTCGGCTCCGACCGGCTCGATTAGCCGCTCCTGGATTACTCGCAGAAGTTTCGCCTGCAGTGCGGTGGAAAGTTCGCTTATTTCATCGAGAAGAAGTGTCCCGCCGTCAGCCAGTTCGAATTTACCTCTCTTATCTTTGATGGCACCGGTGAAGGCTCCTTTGATATGTCCGAACAGTTCCGATTCTATCAATTCTTTCGGGATAGCGGCGCAGTTGACGGCGACAAACGGTTTATTGTACCGCGGGCTTTTGTAATGGATGGCGCGCGCGATAACCTCCTTGCCAGTGCCCGATTCTCCGGTCAGAAGAATAGTGGCATCGGATGGCGCCACTTTCTCCACCAGAGCCATCAGGTCTTTAAACGGTTTGGAGACGCCGACAATATTTTTGAAATATTCTTTTCCGCTCAGTTGCTCCCGGAGAAGTTTGTTCTCGTCTTCCAGTTTGCGGAATTTGAGGGCTTTATCAATAGCGACAAAGAGCTGCTCGTCATCAAACGGCTTGGTGAGGTAATCAAACGCCCCCGCTTTCACCGCCGCCACCGCCATGGCGACGGTACCGTGAGCCGTCATCAGGATTATCTCCAGGTCGTTCTGAATCTGTTTGGTCTTTTCGAGAAGTTCCATCCCGTCGATGCCGGGCATACGGATATCGGAGAGAAAAAGGTCGTACCGGTTCTGCGCCAGTTCCGCCAGGGCGGCAGTGCCATCGGCAACGACCGACACATCGTACCCCTTTTGCTTCAGTTTATATTGAATTACCCGCCGCAGGCTGGCGTCATCATCGGCAACCAGAATCCTGATACTCATCGGCTCTTTCCCTCCAGCGGGAATTTCACCGTGAACCGGCTTCCCTCGCCCGGTTTACTATCGACTGCAATGGTACCGGCATGTCGCTCCACAATCGATTTGACAATTGCCAGCCCCAATCCGGTCCCTTTGCTTTTGGTGGTATAAAAGGGGTCGAAGATTCGCTCCAGGGAGGAGCGTTCGATACCGCTTCCATAATCAAGTACGGTAAGAACGGCCGATTTTCCGTCGGCACGAAGGGCAACTCGTATTTCGCCCCCCGGTACAGAGGCGTCAACCGCATTCAGCGCCAGGTTGATTATCATCTGATGAATCTTCTCCGGGTCAGCGACAATTACAATATTATCGCTTAAATGGGAGGTCAGCTTGATGCCGGCGTTTTCAATCTGAGGTTGAAGTTGCCGCAGGCTCGATGTCACCACTTCCGCCAGGTCGAGCCGCTCAAAATGTATTTCCCGCGAGCGGGCAAAATCGAGAAATTCATGGACAGTGCTGTCGAGACGTTTTATCTCTTTGAGAGCGATTTCCTGAAACTCCTTCTTTTCGTCGGAGGATGCCCCCTCGCTGCCAAGAATCTCCACCGCCCCTTTTATAGACGCCAGCGGGTTTTTGATTTCATGCGCCACCCCGGCCGCCATCTGGCCGATAAGTGAGAATTTCTGCGACCGCTCCAGCTGCAGTTGGGTTTCCTCGTGACGTCTCCGTACCATCGTCTCCCGGTCAATAAGAGCGCCGGTAAGGGAAGCCAGGGCAAAATAAAAGATAATCTCAATCAATTCGCTGGTGACATCAACGTGCGGATTATCCATAAGGAAGATATAAGGCTGGACCAGAAGAGAGATAACAAAGGCGACCGTCAGCCCACCGCGCAACCCAAACCAGGAGGAGCCCATGACGATAGGGATATAGCAGAGACGGCTATGAATGGCGTGCGCCAGAGGAGAATGCCCGAAAAGCGGCTCAATCACCCAGCCATAATGAATCGCCAGGGTTAAAGCGGTTGTTCCGCCCAGAATGAACGCTTTTCTTAGAGCGTCAGTTTTGGGGCTGCTGGTCGGCATCTCGTCGTTACCAATGAATTAGATTCCAAGTTATAGAAAATTATACAGATATTTTGTCGACAGGTGAAGAATATTCTTCATTTTTCAGATAATTCTACAATTTCTCCGGAACCTCAAAGTCCATCCGCCAGCGCAATCTATTGTATTATAATCAGTTGCGAAACAGCAACTTTTGGCATGAAATTTGACACGATTAGTTATGATTAAAGAGCTGTTTGAGGAGAAAGGAAAAATGAATATGAAATTGCTTTCAACTTTGGTGTCTGCATCACTCCTGCTTCTGGCCGCAACCGGTTTTGGGCAGGAAAAGAGTCCGGAAAAGCCAAAGGAACTTAGGAATCAGACCCATTGTCCGGTGATGGGCGGCAAGATCGATTCCACGGTTTTCACCGACATTCAGGGGCAGAGGGTCTATCATTGCTGCCCCTCTTGTATCCCTAAAATAAAAGCCGACCCGGATAAATATTTCAAGAAAGCGGCGGCGCAGGGCGTAATTTTCGAGAATATTCAGAAGACCTGTCCCGTGTCCGGAGAGCCGATAGACAAGAGCAAGTTTGTCGATTTTGAAGGGCGCCGAGTTTATTTCTGCTGCAATCAGTGCCTAAAAGACTTCAATAAAGACCCACAGAAGTTCCTTTCGAAGATGACGGAATCATCGGAGAAGCCGTCCGCGGATATGGAAAAGAAGCGCGACACGAATGAAGGGCACGGCGACCATCATCACGGGCACTGACATTTGAGTATTTTCCGGGAAAAGTAGAAAGATACGAGCGCCGTATTCATGAGAGTGAGTCCGGCGCCATGATCCTGAGTTTGAATTATGGAATTATCGACGGCGTACAAAAAGGTCATTCTTGTCTTGTTTGTCATAGTGGTGCTGACAGCCTATGGCCGCGCGGAAGACGTTTCCGAAGTGACCAATAATATCTGCCCGGTTCTGACGGACGAGAAGGTCGATTCGACCATATTTACCATTTATGAAGGAAAGCGAGTTTACTTCTGCTGTAACAAGTGCCGTCGGCAGTTCTTGGCGGAGCCGGAGAAATTCGTAGCGAATCTTCCTCAGTTCGCGAGCGCCACAGCCGCAGGGTCGGAGCATGACCACCAGCGCGACCACGGAAACGGCGAGCATGAATTCAACCTGGTTGTTTACCTGGGGAAATTTCATCCTCTGGCGACGCATTTTCCGATAGCGCTGATCATCACCGCCTTTATATTCTCGGCCGGGGCGGCCCTAACCAAGAAGGAGACCTACGATAATTTGAGCATCAAGTTGACCTATCTGTCGGCCTTAAGCGCGCTGGTGACATTGCTGCTCGGTCTGGCGGCCGGCTCATCGGCGTCATACCCATCAGAGTTAAAACAGTATTTCGAATGGCATCGGCTGATGGGTATCGGAACCACCCTGGCGATTCTATTCACGGCATCGTTCGCCCGACTCTGTGAAAGTCGACGCACCAAAGTGAGAATACTGGTATTCAGGGGAATGCTGTTAGTTTCGGCCGTAGCGGTCGGGATTGCCGGACATCTGGGAGCGAGTTTAGTTTTCGGACCGGAGCATTTTGCGTTCTGAAAGAGGTGAGGGATGAGTCTAAAGAGAATGACCGTGTCGTGATGACAATGCTTTTGACCGCCTGAGCGATTCGATATTAACGCCAATGTTTGGATAGAAGCGCCGTATCAATACCAAGTTTGAATGGGAAATGATTGCGATGATATTTGATAATCTCAGGGCATTGGAATTGAATCATCCCGGGGCGGTCGTGGTTGATTTTGTCAGATTTTCCGGGTGCGCCCAATGCCGCCAGACGCTGGAGAACCTCAGGCAGGCTCTTAAAGAACTGAACCTCAAGGCGCAGATTTTTCTTTATGACGCCGACAAGGAGCCGCTTGAGACCGGTATATCATCGCAGTCTCTTCCCTATATCAGGATAAATGGACTGGAAGTTGACCTGGGAAAATTCGGACAGGCGGCTGATGGTCCCCATTGCCGACGGTTCAAGACCGGACTGGAGATTTCCGGATATCCGACCAAGGAGACGATAGTTAAGGCGATAAACCACTGGCTGGATAACGATGACGCCCGCCGCTGGCTGCTGCTGCTGTAAGACAGAGGGGCAATTTTCAGTGTCAAGGGGAACATCCATATGTCATGCCGGACTTGATCCGGCATCCAGAAGATTGGATTCCGAATCGAGCCCGGAATGACATCAACCGTCGGGTTAGAAACCTGACGGATGAAAATGGTCAAGAAGATATTTCCTTAAAACATCACCAAGAGGTTCTCGGAGCAGAAGCCGGGACCGAGGGCGGAGATTAAACCGTATTCCCCATCGGAATAAGAATATTGCCGAATATGTTCTTCCAGCACCAGCAAAACCGAAACAGCGGAGACATTGCCGAAATCCCGCAGCGCCCGGCGACAGATATCCAGTTTTCCGTTGGATAGATTGAGGGCTTTATTATAAGCATCAAGGACTTTCGCCCCGCCCGGATGCAAAATGAAATAAGAGATTTCATCCAGAGTCAGTTCAAACTCTTTAAGAAATGATTCGAAATTAACCCGGGCGTGGGCATGCACAATATCGGGAATCCGCCGGCTGAAGACCACCTGCAGGCCGGTAGTGTAGATATTCCATCCCATCACATCGAGCGAGTCGGGCCAGAAGGTGCTTCGCGTGCCGACAATTTCTACTCCCCCGGAATCATCCTTATCTCCCGAAAGAACCACCGCCGAGGCGCCGTCACCGAAAAGGGCGGCTGCCACGAAATTGCTTTTGGAAAAATCGTTCTGCTGAAAAGTGAGGCCGCAGAGTTCAACTGCCACCAGTAAGACTTTCTCATCGGGATGACCGCGCAGATAGTGATACGCCTGCGACAACCCGGCGGCACCGCCGGCACATCCCAATCCCCACACCGGCGTGCGTCGGATGTTAGAGCGCATATGTAATACGTTAATGAGGCGGGCGTCGATAGAGGGTGTCGCCAGCCCGGTGGTAGAAATGAAAATGAGATAATCAATATCGACTGCGCGTAATCCGGCTTTTTCCAGCGCTTTTTCCACCGCCTCTGCGCCCAGAGCGGTGGCGGTTTCAATATATTTCTCATTCTTCTCGGAAAAACTGCGCTCGATATCGTACCACTCCGGCGGCACCGAAAGATAACGGATTTCGATACCGGCATTGGCGAAGACCGGCATTAAGTCGTCGATATTCAAAGACGACCCGGCGAATATTTTCCGGACATATTGTTGAATCTCCGCTTGCGTCACCCGATAAGGCGGCAGAGCATGCGCTATAGATTTGATAAACGGCATAAAATCTCTCGAGATTATAATTGTACACTTGCAACAAATCTATCGCTCGATAAGTGCCCGCCATCAGTCCATGTTCGAGACATTTTACTTGACTTTGGCCGGCGTCATCGATATGCTTTGCGCGATTGTGAAATTTGTAATTTGCTTTCAGCCGTAGAGGTTATGCCGGAACCAATCAATATTGACCCGCAAGGATACCTGATAGTCAAAGTCAACTGGAAACTGGCTTTGAAAGTCTTCATCGTCCTGGCATTGGCGTTCGGCGCCGGCTTTCTTCCGATACCGGGGCTTTCCGGCACGGCGCGAATCTGCCTGATGATTTTTGTCGGCGCTGCCGGTTTCTGGATAACGGAAGCGATTCCCCCTTTTGCCACCGCCATTATGGTCATCGTGCTGAGCGTCTATTTCCTGGCGGCGACCTATCACCCTACCGGCGTGGAGAGCGGATTGCTCAGCTATCAGGTCTTTCTCAACCCTATCGCCAGCCCGGTACTGGTTCTCTTTTTCGGCGGGTTTATTCTGGAAGCGGCGGCGGTGAAACATGGGTTCGACCTCCGTCTCACCAAAGCGCTGATTAAGCCATTCGGCACCAATCCCCGGATGGTGCTATTGGGAGTCATAGTTACCACGGCGGTGTTTTCGATGTTCATGTCGAACACGGCGGCGACGGCGATGATGTTTGCCGCCTTCACGCCGCTTTTCCGCAGTTTCGAAGACCGCGGGCAGTTCCGCAAAGCGCTGATACTGGCAGTGCCGTTTGCCGCCAATATTGGCGGGATGGGTACCATTATCGGAACCCCCCCCAACGCGGTCGCCGCCTCGGTGCTGGGAGAATTGGGCTACCCGATTTCATTTTTAAAATGGATGGTGGTCGGTGTGCCGATTATGATGGTACTTATTTTCCTTTTGTGGTTCATACTTCTTAAGGCTTTTAAGCCGCGAGCCGAAAAATTCGAAATTCTCTTTCCCGAGCCGCTGGCGCCGACCTGGGATTTCCTCCTGGTGGTGATTACTTTCTTTGTCACCGTTTTTCTCTGGGTGACCGAGGCGCTGCATCATATCCCGGCCGGCGTAGTGGCGCTTCTGCCGGTAATGATTTTCACCATGTTCGGCATTATTAACCGTGAAGATTTGAAAAAACTGGAGTGGGATGTTCTGATTCTGGTGGCGGGAGGGATGGCGCTCGGGGTGGCAATGAAAAGTTCCGGGCTGTCGGATGTATTGGTCGGGATGATTTCATTCCAGAATTTCTCCCCCTTAATATTATTGCTGGTGATTGCCCTGGTCACAATAATTGTCTCCAACTTCATGAGTCATACCTCGGCTTCCAACCTGCTGATACCGATTGTAACATCACTGACGGTAATGGCGCCGCAGACAGGAGGCAGTCCGATAACGCAGCTGGGGACGCTGGGGGTCGCTTTTGCGGCATCGCTGGCAATGAGCCTTCCGATAAGCACTCCCCCCAATGCTATCGCCTTCGCCACCCGCGAAATCACCACCAGGGAGATGGCAAAATACGGGACGATGGTTTCTCTTTTCGGAGTGCTCGTCATCCTGCTGGTGCTTCTGGGGCTATGGTACCTGAAGATGATAACTTGAGCGTTTGTCGAATTTAAGTATAGATTCTTACGGGAGGTGTTACATGAGAAGCGTTCTTCAAAGGAGGGATGAGTCATAATGGACCCCCTCTTATTATCACGGATACAGTTTGCGGCAACCGTGGCATTCCATTATATCTTTCCGCCGATGAGCATCGGGCTGGGATTGATTCTGGTGGCGATGGAGGGGCTTTATCTAAAGACCAAGAACCCGCTCTATCAGCAGATGACCAAATTCTGGGTGCGCGTATTCGGGCTGATATTCGCCATCGGCGTCGCCACCGGCATAGTTATGGAATTCCAGTTCGGCACCAACTGGTCAACCTATTCGCGGTTCGTGGGGGATGTCTTTGGGTCGGCCCTTGCCGCTGAGGGAGTATTTGCCTTCTTTCTGGAATCCGGATTTCTGGCGCTGCTACTATTCGGGTGGAACAAGGTCAGTCCCGGGTGGCACTTTTTTTCGACCATCATGGTTGCCTTTGGAGCCCACTTCAGCGCCATCTGGATTGTGGTCGCCAATTCCTGGCAGCAGACTCCGGCCGGATATCATATAGTCGGCGAGGGCTTGAAAGCGCGCGCCGAAATTACCGATTTCTGGCAGATGGTCTTTAATCCCTCGACTCTCGATAGAATCAGCCATGTCTATATGGGCGCCTGGCAGGCCGGGGCGTTTTTCGTTTTGAGCGTGAGCGCCTTCTACCTTCTCAAGAAGAAACATCAGGAGTTCGCCAAAGCCTCTATCAAGATTGCCCTGGTGCTGGCGGCGGTCGCCTCTGTACTGCAACTGGTATCGGGCCACTCCAGCGCCAAAGGAATCAGCGAAACGCAGCCGGCGAAACTGGCCGCCTTCGAAGCCCACTACCCGGAATCAGCGCCGGCAGACCTCTATCTCTTCGGATGGGTCGATGAGGAAGAAGAGAGAGTGAAGATGGGAGTGAAGATTCCCGGGATGTTGAGTTATCTGGTTCGCTGGGATACCGAGGCGCCGGTAACGGGACTTCGGGCGTTCCCGCCGGACAAGAGGCCGCCGGTCAATTTTGTCTTTCAGACCTATCATGCCATGGTGGCGCTCGGCATGGCGCTGATACTGATATCCTGGCTGGGCGTATATTTCTGGTGGCGCAAGAGACTTTTCGATATCCGCTGGTTTCTCTGGGCGCTGGTTTTCTCCGTGCTGGGACCGCAACTGGCAAATCAACTGGGATGGTTTTCCGCCGAGGTGGGACGGCAGCCGTATATCGTGTATAATCTGCTTCTGACCGCCGACGGTATCTCCAAGACTGTTACCGCCGGGGAGATTTTGACCTCGCTGGTTCTCTTCGGGATTATCTATATATTCCTGTTTGTCCTTTTCATCTATCTCTTGAACGAAAAAATCCAGCATGGTCCGCTGGCTGATGACCTGATTGTGGAGGGACATAGAGCATGAATTTCAGTTTTGATTTGAATTCTATCTGGTTTATGCTGGTCGGCGTCCTTTTCACCGGCTACGCGGTGCTGGACGGTTTCGACCTCGGCGTGGGGGCATTGCATCTCTTTACCCGGACAGATGAACATCGGCGGATAATGCTGAACTCCATCGGGCCGGTCTGGGACGGCAACGAAGTCTGGCTGGTGACCGGCGGCGGGGCGCTATTTGCGGCCTTTCCGATGGTCTATGCCACCGCATTTTCCGGTTTCTATATGGCGCTGATGCTGCTTCTTTTCGCGCTGATTTTCCGCGCCGTGGCGATTGAATTCCGAAGCAAGCAGACGATGAAATGGTGGCGCAATCTCTGGGATGTCAGTTTCAGCGTCAGCTCGATTGTTTCGGGGCTTCTGCTGGGAGTGGCGATGGGGAATATCGCGCTGGGAATTCCGCTTGATGCCGAGCATGAATTCGCCGGGACTTTTTTCGGACTGCTGAATCCGTATGCATTAGTTGTCGGGATAACAACGGTCGCTCTTTTTATGATGCACGGGGCGATTTATGTCGTGCTTAAAACGGAAGGGGAACTTCACGAGAAAGTCCGCGGCTGGGTGAATAATACGATAATATTTTTTGTTATCTGCTATGTCGCCACGACGATGATTACGCTTCTGTATGTCCCGCATATGACGGAGTATATCAAGACGCATCCGGTGCTTTTTATCGTGCCGTTTCTGAATATGCTGGCGGTGGCAAATATTCCGCGCGAGATTTATCATCGGCGCGATTTCCGGGCGTTTCTGTCCTCCTGTTGCGCCATGATGGCGCTTCTGGCGCTTTTTGGTATCGGGATGTTCCCGTACCTTATCTATTCCCAACCGTTCCCGGAGAACAGCCTCGATATTTACAATGCGGCGTCATCGCAGAAGACGCTGGGGATAATGCTGATTATCGCCGGTATCGGGATGCCGCTGGTGCTTGCGTACACAACGGCGGTATACCGGATATTCCGGGGGAAAGTGAAACTGGAGCCGACGAGTTATTGATGGAAGAGTTGCGGGAGAAGGTTGGGAGTAGGGCAGGTTCCTTGCGAACCTGACTCCTTGTCATGCCGGACTTGATCCGGCATCCAGAAGAATAGATTCCGGCGTACGCCGGAATGACGATTTCCGTCAGGAGTCCGCCACGGCGGACTGACGGCGCAAAAAAATGTCAAAGTCCGAGGGGATTTTGACTTACTCTTCTGGATTCCCGACCCGAGTCGGGAATGACAGTCAGGAGCGCAGGGCTCCTGACCTACCAGACTGTTGGTCCTAACAACCCCGCGGAAAATAATAGACCAAAGGACGTCCAGTATCATCCAGATACCGAATCCAGGCGTGGAACCGTTTCGGTTCATCAATACCATAATAGAGTTTAAATTCCTTCGGTGAAAGGCAGTACGCCGATGGTGTTTCCACAATTACTTCCATCCACTTACCCTGTACGCTCTGCGGATATATTATATAATTCCACTCTAAGGTTCTGGTTCCGTCGGACCGATATCCATACTCTATTCTCAATGCTTCGGTCAAAGCCGAATCAGATTCGGGAGAATCATAGAACCTGACGTCTTCATCATCTATGAAGTAAACCGCTCCTTGGCGAGGAATTATATCTGCCCATAACTCAAATATTTCGCGGGACCGACGTCTCAATATCCATCCGTCTGAACTGCCAATACTATCATGGCAGTTGAAGGCCACTCTGATCCAGTTTGAATCCGGGCTGATCTCCAAGATTGGAAATCCTACAGTTTCATAGGCATATTCAGCCATTACCTCACCAAACCAGAATGAGGTATCAGATTGACGGACATATATGTACGTGGAACGCCAAACAGCAACGGTATCCGATGTCAGGTCCGGTTGAGAATAAATCACCACATTAATATCTCCTGATTGTGAACCAATCGGATCATAAATTCCGATTCCATATTCGGTGCAACGTTCTCCTCCGTCTGCCTGATGCAAGAAGATGACAGTAATGGCTGCAAAGAGGGTCAGAAGAAGCGGTAATCTTCTCATTGTCATTTTGACTCTCATAAGACGAGCGTACCTGGGCAGCAGAATCGCTACCCGATGGACTTCAAAAAGTACTCTTTTTCACCTCTACCTCGCCGTCAGGAATCTTTACTGACGGACCTATTCCAATTATAAGCCGTTTGTCCCGCTTCAGGAGAGACTCCCCTCCGCAAGAAGAGTGTTAGGAGTGACTCCTGACACCGCATTGAACAAATTTTAACAACCTCGCGCAAAATAATGGGGCAAGAGCCTAATTGGCAATTCCGCTGGCGGCTCGTGCCATTTTCGCATTGCGACGCAGAACGAATAACTTTGACTTTCATTTGTCGACCATGAATGGTCAGTTTTGCACGATTTTTTCTAATTCCTTGCGAACCTCTTCAATCTTTAATATTTCGTGAAACGTTTCACTTTCCATTGGATTTGGTATAATTTCGCCAAGCAGCATCCTGTCTTTATACTTGTATGCCTTGCGAATATTCTCAAGCATCAGACTTCCGTCCCCTTCTTTCGCGAACACGCAGGCCAAATTATAGTAAAACATTGGATACTTTTTATCGCGTTTCAAACCTCGCTGGCATATCTCAATAGCCTTGTCCGGTTGGCCTGCCATGAGGTATGACTTAGACAAGTTATTATAGGCGATGTACCAGAAATACTTATTGTACTTCTTTAGTTCTTCTTCGCGATCAAGCACTTTTTCATATTCTACGATGGCGCTGTCATAATTCTCGGATGAGTAATACATCATGGCAAACTCAAATTGCAGTGAAATAACAGGGTCGATTCCGTTCGAAGCGCGGACTTCTTCGAGCACTTTCATCAAATCATCGTAAGCTGCTGTAACATAATTGGAGCGCGACAGATGTACCTCGGCGCAATACCCATTGCGAGCCAAATAGGAGTGTACATTCATTTGATTGACTTGTTCCCCACGATATTGTGTTACAAGGTATTCGAATACCGCCATTTCGCCGAGTTCATAAGCGCGAAGTCCGGTTACCTTCATCGGAGCCTCTTTGCTCTTCTCCATGTAGTAATTGCGGCAGGCCGCCGCATCTCCTTCAACCGGTGCGTGCTCGAAATAACAGAGCATGATTATATCTTTTCCACCCGCACGACAACTGACGTAATTACCATTGGGATCGAGCTTGGCATCTTCAACGAGAAAATCCTCGGCCGGAAAATCAAGCCCCCATCCAGCATTAGGCAGGGAAAGATGTACTCCGGTTCGAGCAGCGTGAAAATACTGACCGAAGGCGAGTTGAGACAGTAATGCCAATGATAGTGAAAGAAAGACTTTTTTCATGATTGCGGCTCCCTTCAAATGGGTTTCGGTGCCTCACCCAACGGGTGAGAGTCTTTTTTTCTGGCTATAAAGTATCAATTTTAAGACCAACATTCCGCTGGCCTTCATACTACTCTTCTGGACTCCCGATCGTGGTCGGGAAAGACAGTCAGGAGCGCAAGGCTCCTGCCCTACTTCATCTGACCCCGCTACAAGAAATGTCAAAACCCAAGGGGATTTTGACCTACTCAAGAAACGAGCGGACGGCCGTGCACAGCTACGAAGCCAGCTTCACAAACGGCTCGATGTCGGCAAGGACGCGGTTCACCGCCTCGCTCCAGAAATCTTCTTTCGTGATATCAACACCGAGATGTTTTCTCGCCACTTTCTCGCTGGTCATCATGCCGGTATCGGCCAGAAGAGCATGATATTTTTTCGCAAATGACGCTCCCTCTTCTTTTGCCCGGTTATAAACCCCGCCGGCAAAGAGATACCCGAAGGTATACGGGAAATTATAAAACGGAGCATCGGTCATAAAGAAATGGAGTTTGGAAGCCCAGAATAAGGGATGATGTCCCTCATTCGGGTCAAGCGTTCCAACAAACGCCTTCTTCTGCGCCGCCACCATCAGTTCATCCAGACGGCTCCGGCTGACCAGCCCTTTTTTCCGTTCCTCATAGAAAGAGCGGTCGAAAAGGAAACGGGCGTAGATATTGCAAAGAAGAGCATGGGCGTTCTGCAGTTTCTGGTCGAGAAGCATCAATTTCTCCTGCGGGTCGTTCGATTTGGCAAGGGCGGCATCGGTGACCAGAAATTCGTTGAATATCGAGGCGGTCTCGGCAAGAGTCATCGGATAGACCGCGGCAAACATCGGGTAATCTTTCAGCACAAAGTGGTGATAGGCATGCCCCAGTTCATGCGCCAGCGTGCCGACATCACCGAATCCGCCTCCCCAGGTCATAAATATCCGGCTCTCCTTGCTGACCTCGAGCGTGGTGCAGTATCCGCCGCCGGCCTTGCCGGGACGGTCCTGCGCCTCGACCCATCGCTTATCAATTGCCATTCGCGAAAAATCAGCCATTTCAGCGCTGAAATCGCGGAAGTTTTCGATTATGAAATCGGCCGCTTCATCAAAAGGATAGACCGTGCTTGATTTTCCGACCGGCGCGCTCTGGTCATACCAGCAGAACTTATCGATACCGAGAATTTTCTTTTTAGCATTGATATATTTCTGCAATTTCGGCGCCCCTTTCTCGACCGCCGACCACATCGCCTCGAGGGTTTTCTCTTTGATGCGGCTGTTGAGAAGCGGCTCCAGAAGCGGCGATTTCCATTTCCGTTTGTCGTAGAGAGTCAGACGGTATCCCGCCTGGAAATTGAGCGCCATTGATGCCAGATTTGCCCGCGATTCCCAGGCTTGCTCGATTTTGCGAAACGCCTGCCGGCGAATTTCGCGGTCGGCAGAATTCATCTTATTAGCCAGCTGTCCGAGCGATAGCTCTTTGACCGTGCCGTTCTCGGAAAAGTCGCCCCGCAGGTCGCCGTACATTTTGTCGTACAGACGGTTCCAGGCATGGTAGCCGTTAACCGCCAGTTCCGCAGCAAATGCCTCAAACTCGGGAGGCATCTTCATCTTGGCGATTTCGCGAAGTTCATTAAGAAAGAAGCCGGACTTTTCGAGCTTCTTCTCTTCGGTCAACTTTTTCCATTCTTTGTCGTTCTGCGCCTTGGCGAATGCCTCCAGTTTTACCAGCAGTTTTTGAAACTGGGAGCGATAGAGGTCGATATCCCCATAAAGTTGATGCGCTTTCTCGTCACTGACATCCTGACTGATAAGGCAATGCACAAAGGAGCCGGCCTGACCGATACGAGCCATCATCTCCTGAATCTTGACAATAAAATCAGTCCAGGTGGCGCGGCTGGCGCTGTTCAGTTTGGACGGGAGACGGTCGATCCTGGATTCCATCGCCTTCAGGTCTTTGGCTATAGCGGCGCTGAAAGCCAGATATTCTCTGGAGCTGCTTCCGCCGGGGAAAACAGATTCCAGGTCCCAGCGGGGGGCTTTGGCGGCGACATCAGATGCGGTGACAATCTGAGAATTCATATTTAACTCTCCTTAACTTTATTCTCTAAATGGTTGTCCACAAGGTCTCTCACCCTCCCCGGTTGATAGTCTAATATGATAATTAATTGCGCTCTAATTCTCAACCGGAAATTCCGCTTCTGCAACGACGGTGCCCCACCCCTTGGGGTGGGCTTGGTGGACGGATTCGTACTTTATACCATCCCACCGCAAGTCGCCACGGTCGAAGACTCGCCGAGGAGAGCGACCAGGGAAGGATTTCGACCTGTTCCGCTTGATTCGTACTAAGTATCATCCCACCGCAAGCGGTGGGGCACCAAACCGTCTGATGGGAGATGGTGGCAGTGACTGACACGATTCGATTTTTGATAGAGTAGGGGTCGATCCGCGTGTCGACCCGAGAGGTGAAGGAATTAGGGTAGGGGTCGACCAATGTGTCGACCCGGTCTCATCCTGCGAAGCAGGATGAGACCATCAGAGGGCGAACGCTCTGGTTCGCCCCTACAGTATAATGAGCATCAATCAAAAACTAAGAGCATTGGTGCCCCACCCCTTTGGGTGGGTTCGGAGGACGGATTAGTACTATATACTATCCCACCGCAAGCGGTGGGGCACCTTAAAAGAATGGCACAAGCCTGTTGCGGAATTGGCGGAAATGTGTAAATTAGGCGAGATTATTTAACTTTTGATGCGGTGTCGAGTGACATTTGCGCAGGAGACTATGATGGATATATTTGAATTTGCGATGAAGATGGAGCAGGACGGGCAAGCTTTTTATGAGAAAATGGCGGGGCAGTCGGCGAATGCCGCCCTGAAGAATATCCTGCAGGACCTGGCGCACGATGAGGTCAAGCATTACAATATTTTCAAGCGGTTTCGTGACGGCGACTTTTCGGCCGCCTCGGAGATGCAGAGCTCATCCAAGGTATTCCAGCGGGCTAAGAATGTCTTTGAGTCGATAGCGGCAAAGAAAGATTTCAAGGAATTCCCGACCGATGTGGTCGCGGCCTGGAAAAAGGCGCAGGAGATAGAGAAAAAATCGGAAGATTTCTATCGGGAGAAAGCGGCCTCGGCGGAGAACGAAAAAGCGCGGAAGACTATTATGCTGATTGCCGACGAAGAGCATAAGCATTGGGCGCTGATAGAAAATGTTCTGCAGTTTCTGGAGCGACCGAAGCAGTGGCTGGAAGATGCCGAATGGAATAACCTCGACCGATATTGATATTCTGCCAATGATATATTTACGGAGGATATAATGGGAAATTATAGAGTGCCGGTTCCCTCCAATGAGCCGGTCTATTCATATGCCCCCGGCACCACCGAGCGGGAGCAGTTGATAAAGGCGATCGGTGAACTGAAGAAGACCAAGTTCGATATCCCGATGGTAATCGGCGGAAAGGATATCCGGGTGGGCACGCCGGTGAAAATCACCGCGCCGCATAATCATGCCCTGGAACTGGGGCAGTACTATCAGGGCGGCAAGAGCGAAGTTCAAGGGGCGATTGAAGCCGCGCTGAAAGCCCGTCCGCTCTGGGCGGCCCTTCCCTGGGAGGAGCGCGCCGCAATCTTTCTGAAAGCGGCGGACCTTCTGGCCGGACCGTATCGCTATATCATGAACGCCGCCACCATGCTGGGGCATAGTAAAAATGTTTTCCAGGCGGAAATTGACGCCGTCTGTGAGCTGGTCGATTTCTTCCGATTCAATGTCTATTACACGCAGGTGATTTATGACGTCCAGCCGGAGAATGCCAAAGGAATCTGGGACCGACTTGATTACCGTCCGCTGGAAGGATTTGTCTTCGCCGTAACCCCCTTCAATTTTGTCTCCATCGGCGGCAATCTTCCGACCGCGCCGGCGATTATGGGAAATACGGTAGTCTGGAAGCCGGCCTCATCGGTTGTTTACACGGCGCATTTCATAATGAGAATCCTGCGTGAGGCCGGTCTGCCCGAGGGAGTCATCAATCTGGTAACGGCGCGGGGGGCTGATGTCGGCGAAATTATTCTGAAAAGCGAACACCTGGCGGGAATTCATTTCACCGGAAGCACCGGCGTCTTTCAGGGCATGTGGCGAACGGTGGGCGAGAATATCGCCCGGTACAAGACCTATCCCCGGATTGTCGGCGAAACCGGCGGAAAGGATTTTATCTTCATGCATAATTCCGGCGATATTGATGAGACTGTCACCGCCATGACCCGCGGCGCCTTTGAATATCAGGGGCAAAAATGCTCGGCGGCGTCGCGCGCCTATATCCCCAAATCGCTCTGGCCCCGATTCAAAGAGCGATTTCTTGCCGATATGAAACAGATAAAGATGGGGGATGTCGAGGACTTTAGCAACTTCATGAACGCTATCATCGATAAAGGCGCCTTTGATACCATTGTTGAATATATCGAGTACGCCAAGAAATCCAACGAGGCGGAAATAATCTGGGGCGGCAATTACGACAGCAGCAAGGGATATTTTATCGAGCCAACCACGGTGGTTACTACCAATCCCCATTTTCGGTTGATGGAAGAAGAGATTTTTGGGCCGGTGCTTACCATCTTTGTGTATGATGACGATAAATTCGAGGAGACCCTGGTGCTCTGCGATAAGACGTCGCCATACGCCCTGACCGGCGCTATCTTCGCCAAGGACCGGAGAGTTATCAATCTGACGATGAAAGCGCTTCGCAATGCCGCCGGCAATTTCTATATCAACGATAAGCCGACCGGCGCCGTGGTGGGACAGCAGCCTTTTGGCGGAAGCCGCGCTTCCGGAACCAATGACAAAGCCGGGTCGCTTCTCAACATGATTCGCTGGACCTCCCCGCGGGCAATCAAAGAGAATTTTGTCCCGCCGAAAGATTTCCGGTATCCTTTCATGTTCTGAAATTCGGGACATTGAGCAAAAAACGGGTCGGCAAGCGTCCGACCCGTTTTTTTTTGCTGACGGCGGATGTCAGCGTGCAAACTACCCTTGGGGCGGAGGTAACTTGTGAGTATCGATACAAATTCAGTAATTAAGGTCGAGCATATTGGAGAACTAATCATTTTCGTCCGGGGCCAAAAAGTAATTCTGGATAGTCTGCTCGCGAATATGTACGGCGTGCAGACCAAATCACTTTTAAGAGCTGTCCGACGTAATATGGAAAGATTTCCTGAAGACTTCATGTTCCAGCTGACCGAAGTTGAGACCGAGGATTTGAGGTGCCATAATGGTACCTCAAAGGCCCGTGGGGGACGTCGGTATCTTCCCTATGTTTTTGCGGAACAAGGAGTTGCAATTCTCTCCAGCGTTCTTCGGAGTCCGCGGGCAATCAAAGTAAATATTGAAATAATGCGAGCTTTCGTGAGACTTCGACAGATTCTACTTTCGCATGCCGATTTAGCGAGAAAGATTGACCGGTTGGAGAAAAAATATGATGCCCAGTTCCGGGTTATATTCGACGCCATCAGAGAATTGGTGACACCGCCCAAGGCAGAGAAGCGGTCGATAGGATTTCGCGACTGAGGAAATTCGAGGATGTGACAGTTTGCTTTGTCAATCATCAGTGGGCGATATATATTATCGCTGCAGATGAATTTTGTTACGATTCTGGGAGTCGCCTTCGGGCTGGCTATGGATGCTTTTGCGGTGGCAATCGCGGTAGGGTCACGTCTGGAGCGTCCCGCTTTCCGTCCGTTCTTTCGTCTCTCCTTTCACTTTGGGCTCTTTCAGTTCCTGATGCCGATACTGGGATGGCTTGCCGGCAGCCAGGTCGCCCCATTGATTGAAGACTGGGACCACTGGATAGCCTTCGGGCTGCTTCTGTTTATCGGCGGGAAAATGATAAAGGAATCGCTGCAGAATCAGAAAGAGCGCATCGGCTATGCCGACCCGACCCGCCGATGGTCGCTGGTGATATTGTCGATTGCGACCAGTATCGACGCCCTGGCGGTGGGATTGAGCCTGGCGCTTCTTAATATTCGGATTTGGACCGCTTCGGTAATAATCGGTCTGGTGGCGGCATCAATGACCCTCATCGGGTTATATTGCGGAAAATACTTGAGCGAGAGATTTGAAAGGGTAAGCAGCTTTCTGGGGGGAATAATTCTTCTGGCGATAGGCATCAGGATTCTGATAAGCCATCTGACATAATAGAAAGCGGGCGCGCCGGAGCGCGCCCGCAACAGAGACTTAAGATTTTAATTCCGACGTACAACTGGGGCAGCGGGTTGCCTTGATGGCGATAGTCGAATAGCAGAACGGGCACTCCTTGGTAGTGGCAACGGCCGGCGCCGGGACTTCCTGCCGTTTCAGACGATTCATCTGTTTGATTAGCAGGAATATTACAAAAGCGACTATGATGAAATCGATAACCGTGTTGAGAAAGGCGCCGTAGTTGATAGTCGCCGCGCCGGCCTCTTTCGCCGCCGCCAGAGACGGATAAGCCGTGCCCGACAGATTGATAAAAAGGCTGGAAAAGTCCATCTTACCCATCAATAGCCCAATCGGCGGCATTAAGATATCATTGACCACCGACGTCACAATCTTGCCGAAGGCGGCGCCGATGATAATACCGATTGCCATGTCGACGACATTGCCGCGCATGGCAAATTCTTTGAATTCCTTGAACATGTTTGGTCCTCTCCTGTTTAAGGGACGATTATCCTGACTGCCAACCGTATCTTTACCGACAATTTTTTATTCGTACAGGACGGCGGTTCCGCTGACACTAACCATCAGCATACTGCCGTTCCCCAGAGTTTCATAGTCAAGGTCAACCGCGATGACGGCATTGGCGCCCAGATTCTGCGCGTCGCGAATCATCTCCTGCACCGCGATCTCTTTGGCTTTGCGCAGTTCCTTCTCATACGCCTGCGACCGGCCGCCGACAATATCCCTGATGCCGGCAAAGAGGTCTTTGAATATATTCGCCCCTAAAATCGCTTCACCGCTTACCAGTCCGAAATATTTGGTAATATTCTTTCCCTCAATATTGGGGGTAGTTAAAACTAACATAATCTTCACCTTCTGATTGAGTGTTATATCCCTCAGCTACATTATTATCAATATATAGACCATTCCGGTCGAATTCAACTAAAGTCTTGAGCGGCAAAAAATAATGTGCGCTCAAACAACCTTCCCCGGGGTGATGCAACGTTTTCAGGAACATTCCCGATACGGCGGTTGTTGCACTACTTAGAATGGATAGATAATGACTAATTAAGTGCGCAAGAAAGTAATTTACTGGAGATAAGAAGTGAAGAAAAATATCGGCAATAGCGACCGCACCATAAGACTGATTCTGGGTTCTATCATCGTAATCGTTGGAATCGTCTATGGTAGCTGGCTCGGTCTGATAGGTCTGATTCCGATTTTGACCGCCCTGGTCGGGTGGTGTCCGCTGTATGTTCCGTTTGGAATTTCGACCTGCCGGACCAAAGCCGTTAACTAAGAACAATTGACGATTTGACATAATACCCCGCTTTTCTTTCCGGGTCTACCACTCTATCGCCGTTCCACCGGAAGCGGGGTTTCTTATTTCTGTCGATTTTTTGGTTCAATTTTTTGTTGCCAGACCGGTTCGGTTTGGTTATCTATATGAGATTAAATCTGTCCATAATTGGGATTTTGGGGATTATTAAGTATTGGGGTAAGGTCGAAATTGTGGGAATTGAATAGAGAGGAATTTCTATGTATCCGGAGTTGAGGGGAAAACATGCCCTGGTGACCGGCGCGGCGCGAGGATTTGGGCGGGCGATTGCGCTCCGTCTGGCGCGGGAGGGGGTCAAAGTGGTGGTGAATTATCGCCGCAGCATGAGTGACGCCAACAAGGTCGTGGAAGAGATAAAATCAGAAGGGGGCTGGGCGATTCCGATACGGGCTGATATCGGCAAAGAAGAATCACTCGACCGAATGTTTGAAGAAATCAAACAGGAGCTGGGATTTTTGGATATACTGGTCGCCAATGCCGCTTTTGGCGTTCCCGGCAATATGCTGGAGGCAACCCCGCATTACTGGGAGGTTACTTTGGCGTCCTCGGCTCGTTCGCTCCTTTCGATGACGCAGAGAATGATTCCGCTGATGCGGGATAACTGGGGGCGGATAGTCAGTATCAGCAGTGACGGCGGCCAGAAAGTGATACCGGGGTACGGCGTGGTCGGTCCGGCAAAAGCGGCTCTGGAATCGATTACCCGGGGACTGGCTTACGAGTTAGCCGGTCGGGGGGTACTGGTCAACGGCGTTCTTGCCGGTCTTGCCGATACGAAATCATCCCGCTCCATTCCCGGCGCCGATAAGGTTCTGGAGCATGCCAAATTCCATACACCGGCAGGCCGGATTGTGGAAGGGGAAGATATCGCCCGGGTGGTCGCCTTTCTCGCCTCCAATGAAGCCCAGATGATCTGCGGGCAGTTTATTGTGGTCGATGGGGGTCGCTCCATTGTCGGCTGAGGGATGGCAGAGCGAAAACGTGACCGGAAGAAGACGGCATTTTACAGCTTTGCGCCATTGTCAAACGGCTTAAGAAATCCTTATAATTATGGATAAACTTGTCCGCAAATTAGAAAGGAAGGCCGATGACTCTCGACAGTAAAGTCCGGGCCGGGGTACTGCGGGCGCAGAAGGACGAGATTACCGAGTATTATCTTTACCTGAAACTCGCCCGAAGAGTCACCAAAGAAGGCGACCGGAAACTTCTGGAGAAAATCGCCGGCGAAGAACTGGCGCATTACGATTTTTTCAAGAAATTCTCCAATGAAGAAGTGCCGCCGAGCCGCTGGCGGATTTTCTTCTACTATTTTATCGCCCGTCTTTTCGGGCTCAATTTCGGCGTCCGCCTGATGGAGCGCAGCGAAAACCTGATACAATCGTTTTACGGTGACCTGCGTCATTTGAGTCCCGAAGTGGAGCATATCATCCGCGAAGAGCAGCAGCATGAAGAGCGGATGCTCGATTTGATAGACCAGGAGGAACTGGCTTATACCGGCTCGGTGGTGCTGGGATTAAATGACGCCCTGGTGGAGTTGACCGGAGTGCTGGCCGGGCTGACACTGGCGCTTCAGGATACCCGGATTGTCGCGGTCGCCGGCTTCATCACCGGCATTGCGGCATCGCTGTCTATGGCCGGCTCGGAATATCTTTCCACCAAGGAAGAGGGGGGCAAGAGCCCGCTTCGAGCCAGCATCTATACCGGCATTGCCTATATCGTGGCGGTGTTATTCCTGATAACCCCCTACTTCATTTTTTCCAATCCCTTTATCTGCTTGGCCCTGGCGGTTTCCTTTGCCCTACTTATTGTTTTCATATTCACTTTTTATATCTCGGTGGCCAAGAATCTTTCCTTTAAGAAAAGATTTATGGAGATGGCCGCCATCAGCCTGGGCGTGGCAATTTTGAACTTTTTCATCGGTCTTCTGGTTAGAAAATATCTGCATATTGACGTTTAAGATTTTGGCTGCGTAGATAGTTATTCGGCAGAAGAGCCGGTCAGGAAGGAGATATGGAACTTAACGCCGTAATAAATCAGAGAATAGATATCGCCGAGGGAGCGATGGTGATACGGGTGGTGCCGGATGTGACCGAAGTGCCTGATTTTCGTCCGGGTCAGTTTGCCCTGCTCGGTCTTCCCCCAGCCGCGCCGAAATGTGACGAGGCGACCGAAGAAAAAGAGCCGCCTGACCCGGAGCGGATGATTCTCCGGTCTTATTCGATATCATCCCCTTCGATTACCAAAGACTATGTGGAATTCTATGTCACCCTGGTGCCCTTCGGCTCTCTGACCCCGCGGTTATTCGCCCTCGGCACCGGCGACCGTCTCTGGATGTCCCCCCGGCCGTCCGGTTTTTTCACTCTGAAAAATGTGCCGGAAGAGGCGAATATCGCTATGTTCGCCACCAGCACCGGCATAGCCCCGTTTATGAGTATGTTGCGCACCGAAAAACTGCATCGAAGTAAGCGCCGTTTTGCCCTGATTCATGGCGCCCGCCATAGCTGGGAACTCCCCTTCCGCTCGGAACTGCAGGCGCTTAAAAATCAATGCGAAAATTTCATCTACATTCCCATAGTGAGCCGTCCCGAGGAAGAGCCGGTTCGCTGGAAAGGAGCGACCGGGCATATTCAGGAACTCTGGCAGAGCCGGTCGCTGGAGAGAATCTGGGAGACAAACCTGACTCCCGCCAATACCCATCTGTTTCTCTGCGGGAATCCCGGGATGGTTGATGAGATGCTGGCGATAGCGCAGTCGGAGGGGTATCGCCAGAGCACCAACCGTGTCCCCGGCGAAGTTCATATCGAGCGGTACTGGTGAAAATGAAAAAGCAGGTCGGTGAAATCAGCCGACCTGCCTTTATAACAACTAATTCCGACAATCAATAGCAGGGCTCCGGACCATGGCTGTAGAAATAGCGAATGGCATATATGACATCGCTGATGCCGATTTCGCTGTCGCAGTTGGCGTCGGCACGATAAGCGCCGCCGACCGGCGGTGTCCCTTTCTTATAGATATAATTGATTAGATAGAGAACATCACCGATATTCCCCACACCATTGCCGTCATAATCGCCTTTCAGATACGATTGACAGACAAAGCGGGTCAGGCTGGTTGCCATGCCGATTCGCCCGGTGGCGTCGGTCGCCGTGGCGGTAATAAAATACAGCGAATCGGATACCATATTGGAGGCATTCCAGTCGAAACTCCAGCCGCCGACAGAACTGGCGTCAAGCCCGATCAGGTCGCGCGTCACGGTATGATTATACCCGGCGACGGTGAAAATCATATCGACCGGATGCCAGGAATTGCCATAATAGACTTCAGCGCCATTGAGGCCGTCACGCATATAAAGGCTGGCATTGAGACCGGTCAGCGGGTCGGACATGGTGGTCATGTAGCGCCCCTGACTGTCGGCAAGTCCGAGCACCCCTGACGCCACCAGATAGAGTCCCGGCGTTCCGGAAAGAGCCAGAATCACGACCAGTTCCCGCTCCTGAAACAGAGTGCGGAAAGTATGATAAGAGGGCTGACGATAGACATTGAAAAGAAGTTCGTTGCCGTGGGTCAGGATGTACTGCTGGATGCCATTGAGGAAGAGGTCATCATAAGTCCCTTTATTGGCGCGGGTTTGCATTGTTGCCGCAAGACGCTCCACCAATGTGTCAACCGAGATATAGTTGACACCTTCCCGCATGCAGTAGATATATCCCTTATCAAACCAGTATTTGATGGCGATAGCGCCGGCGACCGGTCCGCAGTAATAATCGCCGAATTCGCCGGAGGCGCGATGATTGCCGTCATTGGGGTCGCCATCCACATCGCCGTAGCGCGACTGGTCCAGCAGCGGCATGGTGACGCTGTAGTTGGTGGCGGCCGCTTTTTTGTCGAAGCGAACCTGGGTGACATTCTCATCGGCGGTGGTGACCTCCAGTTTGAGCGGATGACAGATGCTGTCGTAGGGAATCGGATTTATCATATTGATATCGGGCGGAGTCGGGTCGATAGTCACCTGATGCGAATCGACATCACTGCGCCCCAGAGTGTCTTCGACATACGCCCGCATCCAGTACAACCCTTCGGTAAGAGAGCTGTAATTGAACTGCAGGGAGTAACCGTTGCCCGAGCCGGACGTGTCGACTCCGTTGCGCCAGGGGCGATTGCCGCTGTTGTCCTGACCGATATTAGTCCAGGCGCCACCGGAACTGCGCCGGTCAAAACGGACAAAATCGATTATCCGGCTGCCGGCCGTTTCTGACGCCCAGAGAGTCAAGGGACCGGCGATTATTTCATTGTTCCTTGGCTGAAGCAGAGTTATTGACGGCGCCGGCTGGACTCCCCCGCTGCCGCCGGTTGTCCCGACCGAGAAGAGAATGAGACGTCCCGGAAAGTCAAAATAGTCATTGTTGGCAAGGTCGATATATCCTATGGTCGTGTCCCAGATATTATATCCGGTACAAAGAGCCGTCAGGCTGTCGGTCACCACACAGGCGCCCTTGGATGAATCGATGGCATTGGAGATATAGAAGCCGGCGAAATAGGGACCGTTGACTTCCGCTGCCGAATCAAGCGGCACCGCCAGAAGATAGAGTCCCTGCCCGGGGATGACATACATCCACTCCGAAGAGATAGAAAGGAGATTGCCGGGGACGGGGCATGACGGCACCGTCATATCGGCCGTTTCCACATCGACGGAGACAATCAGGGTGC
>JBFMEF010000140.1 GCA_040753495.1 Candidatus Zixiibacteriota bacterium | reverse complement strand
GCAGGCCGGAATCCTGATACCGACCAACTTCCCTGAATATCAATTCATTTATGATTATGCGCGCCGTCTGGAATTCACCGATATGGCGCTGCGCTCTGAGAATCTGGTTCAACCGATAACTTCCGAAGCGCTGGCTTTTCCCTGTCCGTTCCAAACTCATTTCACCGCAATCGACGTTTCGACAATACGGCTCTTTGGCTCTCTTGCCGAAGAATCGTTTTTTGCCCGGCAGAGCCGCGCCCGGGTTTATGAATCGTTTCGCGGCGGCATGTCCGCCGCGCCGCTGCGCAACCTTACTATCCATGGTGAATTTCGAATTGACGAAAAACTGGCAAAAGCGCCTGACTACCGCGGCAAGAAATGGCGCGGATTCGCCGGCGAAGTAAATACCGCTTATCTCCATTACAAGAGTGACCGCTGGGATATTATCCTCGGACGGTTTGTTTCCAACTGGGGACCGGCCAACCGGTCGCTAGTGCTCTCGTCTTCCGCCCGCCCCATGGACGCTCTACTGGGAAGGTTGCAGTGGGGACGATTCCGCTTAAGTTTTCAGATGGGGCAACTGAATCGTCTGGAGAGTACCTTGCCCGACTCAACAATTCAGTTTCAAAACAGGTATTTTGCAGGCCATCGTCTTGATATCAAACTGCACCGCAATCTGCACCTCGGTCTATTCGAAACGATAATCTTCGGCGGATACGGCCGTTCTTTCGACTTAGCCTATTTGAATCCGCTGCTCTTTTTCCATTCGGTGCAGTTAAACAGCAACAGTGATGATAATACCTTTCTCGGTTGCGATATTTCGTTCTATCTTCACAACCGCCATAAATTCTACGGGCAACTGCTTATTGATGATTTCCAGATTGATAAAAAAGAACCCGGCGACTATGAGCCGGATGAAATCGGCTATCTGGTCGGATTCGAGTCTATAAATTCTCCCGGCGGAATCGATATCGGTCTGCAGTACTGCCGCATCGCCAACCGCACCTACAATCAGATATTTGAACGGAACCGGTATCTGCACGATGGCGAACTTCTGGGATACCCTTTGGGACCCGATGGCGACCAGTTGCTTTTACGACTCACTCACTGGTTCAATTATGACAAGAAGGGAGAACTGGAACTGGAATACCGACGTCAGGGATTGGGCAGAGTCACTGACCCCTGGACACAACCCTGGCTTGATTCCCCCGGACAATACAGCGAGCCCTTCCCGACCGGCACTGTCGAAAAATTCCTCCGCATCGGTCTCGGCGGCGCCATTCTCATCCGCGAGCGGCTCTTTGTCGATTTTGACGGCGGCGTCCGCATTTACAAGAATCTCTATCATCAGAACGGCAACAGCCGGACTCTCCCCTATTTTGGCGGGAAACTTTCTCTCCTATTTTCTGTTCCGGTTAATATTGAGTAGCCCCGTATCATCAGGTGCGGTCGCACGCAACTGCAACGCCTTGATGATAACGGAATGAGACTTTGTCTTTTATCAATCCTGTTTTCGCTTGCAGGCGCAAGCCCGGAGAAGAATGGAATGACTGAAAAATATACCAATCATCTTATAAACGAAAGTTCCCCTTATCTGCTCTCGCACGCCCACAATCCGGTCAATTGGTATCCCTGGTCGGCGGAAGCGCTGGAAAAAGCGAAGCAGGAGGATAAACCGATATTTCTGTCAATAGGATATGCCGCCTGCCACTGGTGTCATGTGATGGAGCGGGAATCGTTCGAGAACGAGCCGATAGCCGCCGCCCTGAATGAGAATTTTGTCTCCATAAAAGTTGACCGGGAGCAGCGTCCCGATATCGACCAGATATATATGACCGCGGCGCAGGCGATGACCGGAAGCGGCGGCTGGCCTCTTTCGGTTTTTCTCACTCCCGACTTGAAACCGTTTTTTGCCGGCACCTATTTTCCGCCGGATAATCGCTATGGCCGCCCCGGATTCATGCATGTCATTACCGAACTGGCAAAGTCATATAGGACGGAGCGAGAAGGGCTGGAAGAGATGGCGAACCGTTTGACAGACGCCCTCAAATCGCATATGACGCCGGAGAAAGGCGAAGAGATTCCGCTCGAGCCAAAGATGTTAGAAACTGCCATCCGGGCGTTGATAAACAATTATGACCCGGTCAATGGCGGTTTTGGCGCCGCGCCGAAATTCCCCCATCCGACCGAACTCTCCTTTATGCTCCGATATGCTGTCACAAGAATTAATGATACTATCCAGGGTGCGGTGGAAAAATCGCTGCAGAAAATGGCGTACGGCGGTGTCTATGACCAGTTTGGCGGCGGCTTTCATCGTTATTCCGTCGATGCCCGCTGGCTGGTCCCTCATTTCGAGAAGATGCTCTACGATAATGCCCTGCTTGCTATTGTTTACGGTGAAGCCCATCAGATAACTCAGAACCCCCTTTATCTTCGCATCATGCAGGAGACTCTCGATTTCATCCTGCGCGAAATGACCGACTCCGCCGGAGGATTTTATTCGGCGCTGGATGCCGACAGCGAGGGCGAGGAAGGGAAATTTTATGTCTGGAAGAAGGACGAAATCGATTCTCTGCTCGGCAAGAAAGCCGAGCCATTCTGCCGCTATTTCAATATCACTGATTTGGGGAATTTCGAAGGCAACTCCAATATCCCCAATATCGATTCCTCCTCTTTCGAGTACCTGAACCGTTCCGGAATTCCTGCCGACGAATTCCAGAAGACGATTGACGAATCAAAACGGATGCTTCTTGATGTGCGAAACCGACGAGTCCGCCCGGCGACCGACGACAAGATACTGACCTCCTGGAACGGGTTGGCGATATCTGCTCTCGCGCGCGGATTTCAGATATCCGGGGATGAGCGGTACCGTGATGCCGCCCTCAGTGCGGCGACATTCATTAAGAGTGAACTGTACCGCAACGGTGCGCTTGTCCACTCTTATCGAGGAGGGAAATTTTCCGACGGCGAATTCCTTGAAGACTATGCTTATCTGACGACCGGGTTGATTGATTTATATGAATCAGTCTATGATTACGGCTGGATAGAATTTTCATCGGCACTGGCGGAGCGGGCGCGGGAAAAATTTTTCGACAGCGATGGCAATTTCTTTTTGGCGCCCGACAATCAGAGCGACCATTTTATTCGTCCCCGTGATATCACCGACGGCGCCCTGCCGGCGCCCGGCTCCATTATGATGCAGTCGCTTCTCCGGTTATCGGTTATAACCGGACGGGAAGTATTCAAACAGACCGCCGAGATGGGATTGCGCGCTGTCGCCGCTATGATGAGCAGCCTGCCGTACGCCATAACCTCGGCTTTGACCGCTTTAGATTTCCTGACATCAGACAGCATCGAAATTGTCATAGTCGGCGACCGCAGCCGTTCCGATTTCTTAAGGGAAGTGTACCAGAGATTTATTCCCCATAGAGTCCTCATCGTTTCCAGTCGCAGTGAGGAGAATATCCCGCTGCTTGAGGGACGAAAGTCTGACGGCGCTACGACCGGCTTCCTCTGCCGCAATCGGGTCTGCCGACTGCCGATAAAAGCCCTTGATGAATGGAAAAAGGCGCTGGCGGAGATATAGATTCAGAATTCGTTCTTCCTGATTACAGAACATTCACTTGACAGAATCTCAATTCGCCTGTTACTTGGATATGGAAAGATTTGTAGCAGATTCGGGGGATTGATGCCGTATAATTCTCACGGGTTGGCTCTAGCATACCCAAGTCGTTTCGAGGATCGTAATTTACTGCGACCTAGCCGAATTCTGACCTTGACACTGGTGGTAGTACTAGTAGTCTCCGGTTTCAATATTGCAGAAGCCGAGTGGATATTTCCAATCACCAATCCCGGTGTGAAAGTCGATTCCATATATCGTTATCTGGTCGTTCGGGACACGACCATGCAGAAGGTATTTGGTGCGCAGATACTATCATTGGGGGATATTTCCGGTGATGGATGTACTGATGTCTTGATTTGTCGCAATGAAGGAAACAATCTCATTCCCAATAATGCCTATCTCTTCTATGGGGGAACAACTCTTGACTCTGTCTTTGACGCTGAATTTCTTAATTTTAAGTCTAATATGAACAAGATTGGCGATGTGACTGGTGATGGTTTCATGGATTTTGGTATGTACCTTCCAGAGCCAAGTTACCAATTTTTTTGGGGCGGTCATACATTTGACGATAACTTTGACTTTCGCATTCCTTCAATATTGTCTTTTACTTGCCGTTCAGGAGATATAGACTCCGATGGCGGGCTTGACATTGCCCTCAGCACAGATCCCAACGGTGGGTATGTGAACATATATCGAATCGACTTTCTCAGGGACACTCTGCCAGAATATGTCATTCCCGACACTTCGACAAGTTTTGGCAACAACATTGCCGTCGGTGATTTCAATGGAGACACATATCCGGATTTGGCTGTGTCCTCGAATTTGGACGTTCACCTTGACTCCTCTCGTATTAAGTTCTATTGGGGTGGACCTGATTTCGACACTATTCCTGACTTCGTCATCTCTCGCGCCATATGGGGATTTGGGAAAATAATGATGCCAATTGATGATTTCAACGGAGATGGATATGGCGACCTGTTTATTGGCGGCGC
>JBFMEF010000139.1 GCA_040753495.1 Candidatus Zixiibacteriota bacterium | reverse complement strand
CAAACCCCGACGACTCAAAACCATCGTCATCGCCGCCGTCAACGTCGTCTTACCATGATCCACATGACCAATCGTACCTACATTAACATGCGGCTTCGTCCGTACAAATTTCTCCTTCGCCATAGGTAGGAACTCCTCTACTATTTAGACAAATATCATATTTCCAAACATTCTGGCCGCCACTTCGCGGGGAAGGGGCGCGTACTTGGAAAACTGCATGGTATAGGAACCGCGTCCCTGGGTGAGATTGCGCAGGACCGTAGCATAGCCGAACATCTCAGCCAGAGGAACGGTCGCGGTAATCACCTGCAGGTTATTTCGCGGCACCATGCCGTTAATTTTTCCGCGACGCAGATTCAAGTCGCCCACCACGTTTCCCATATAAATCTCGGGGCAAATGACTTCAACGCTCATCACCGGTTCCAGAATAACCGGATTAGCGCGCCGCGCCGCATCCTGTAATGCCATCGAGGCGGCAATGCGGTACGCCATCTCGCTGGAATCGACATCGTGATAAGAGCCGTTAAACAGAGTCACTTTTATACCGGTCAGCGGATATCCGGCAATAGTGCCGTTGGACATCGCCTCTTTAACGCCCTTTTCTATATAAGGTATATATTCTCTGGGAATGGTGGTGCCCACAATCTTATTTTCAAACTTGAAGGCAGTGCCGTTTTCTGACGGCTCGACTTTGAGCCAGACATGACCGTACTGGCCCTTTCCGCCGGTCTGCCGGATAAATTTACCCTCGGCCTCAACGGCGGAGGTGATAGTCTCCTTGTAAGCAACCGACGGTTTACCGACATTGGCCTGCACATTGAATTCCCGTATCATTCGGTCTATCAGAATTTCCAGATGCAATTCGCCCATACCGGAGATAATCATCTGCCCTGTTTCATCATTGACCTTTACCTTAAAGGTTGGGTCTTCTTCTTCGAGCTTTGCCAGGGCTTCGGTCATTTTGTCCTGGTCGGCTTTCGATTTGGGTTCGATGGCGACAAAGATGACCGGCTCGGGGAATTTCATCATCTCCAGCATGATGGGATGGCGGGTATCGCAGAGGGTATCGCCGGTAGTTGTCTTGCGCGTGCCTATGACGGCGACGATATCGCCGGCGCTTGCCACCTCCACGTCGGCGCGCTTATTAGAATGCATAAGCAGTATGCGGGCGATGCGTTCTTTAATTCCGGAGTTTGGGTTCAGCACCGACATACCGCTTTTCAACTGCCCGGAATAGACTCGAATGTAACAGAGTCTTCCGGCATGAGGGTCGGTCTGAATTTTGAAAGCCAGGGCTGTGAACGGTTCCTCCGGAGAGAGCTTGCGGTGCAGCTTTTTCTTGCCGTCGACAGAAAAACCCTCAATGGGCGGCAGGTCGGCCGGTGAGGGGAGATAATCGACAACGGCGTCAAGCAGTTTTTGAATCCCTTTGTTTCGGAAGGAAGAGCCGCAGAGGACCGGAACCACTTTGCAGTTGAGCACGGCTTTCCTGATGGCTCTTATAATGTCGGCCGGGTCGATGGGGGATTCATGAAGAAATTTATCAAGAAGGGTGTCGTCAAATTCGGAAATTGCTTCCAGAAGCTGCTCGCGGTATTCGGCAGCCATTTCTTTCATATCATCGGGAATGGGGAAATCGTCAAAGGTGGCGCCGAGGTCTTCATCATGATAGACGCGGTAATTCATGTAAACCAGGTCGATAATGCCGGTAAAGTATTCGCCGGCGCCAGCGGGAATCTGGACCGGGACCGACTTGCCAGAAAATTTTTCGTTCATCTCTTTGACGGTACCGAAGAAATCCGCCCCGACGCGGTCCATTTTGTTGACATAGGCGATACGGGGTACGCGATACTTGTCGGCCTGATTCCAGACCGTTTCCGACTGGGGTTCGACACCGCCGACGGCGCAAAAGAGAGCCACGGCGCCATCCAGAACGCGCAAAGACCGCTCGACTTCGATAGTGAAATCAACATGCCCCGGAGTATCGATGATATTAATCTGGTGGTCGCGCCAGAAACAGGTAGTCGCGGCGGAGGTAATAGTAATCCCTCTCTCCTTTTCCTGCTCCATCCAATCCATCGTGGCGGCGCCGTCGTCGACTTCGCCCATGCGATGGGTCTTGCCGGTGTAGTACAGGATACGCTCGGTAGTGGTGGTCTTACCGGCATCGATATGCGCCATGATGCCGATATTCCTGAGCTGATTTTGTTCCTTCCTTCCGGACATAGAAAAACCCTGACTGAATTCTGCTTCTGCTAACAGGCCGTGAATAAGAAGCCTCATACCCGACCGTAAAATTCAGCAGGGTGTTCGGTGGCAGTATGAGAAAGAACTTCTTATCGTATCTTAAACAACGCCCGCAACTAAATCGCTTTCCTTACTTCTTACTTCCCTTTATAAAACCTGATTACCATCTAAAATGGGCAAACGCCTTGTTTGCCTCAGCCATTTTATGTGTATCTTCTTTTTTCTTAATGGAGGCGCCTTCGTTATTGGCTGCGGCAATCAGTTCGCCCGCCAATTTTTCCGCCATGGTATGCTCTCCCCTGGCCCGGGAATAAGATATAAGCCAGCGGATAGCCAGCGCCACGCGGCGGTCCGCCCGAACTTCCACCGGCACCTGATAGGTAGCGCCGCCGACGCGGCGGGATTTAACTTCCAGTACCGGCTTGACGTTATTGATGGCTTTATGGAAAACATCGATTCCCGGCTGGCCGGTTTTCTTTTCGGCGCTGTCCAGGGCGGAGTAGATAATCTTCTCGGCAATCGATTTTTCGCCGCGCTCCATCATAGCGCCGATAAATTGCGAAATCAGACGGTCGCCGTACCTGGTATCAGGAATCAGTTCTCTCTTGGGCGGAGTATTCTTTCTGGGCATTAAATCAACCTACCATCTTTATTTCTTGGGCTTTTTGGTTCCGTATTTGGAACGGCCCTGAGTTCTGTCGCCGACGCCAGAGGCATCCATAGTGCCGCGGATAATGTGGTAACGGACACCGGGCAGGTCTTTAACACGGCCGCCGCGAATCAGCACAATGGAGTGCTCCTGCAGGTTGTGGCCTTCTCCCGGAATATAAGCGGTCACCTCAATCTGATTTGTCAGTCGAACACGAGCGACCTTGCGAAGAGCCGAATTCGGCTTCTTGGGGGTAGAGGTATAGACTCTGGTACACACGCCGCGTTTCTGCGGCGAACCCTTCAAAGCCGGCGTGGTCGTCTTCGAGGTAATGTCGTGGCGTCCTTTACGGATCAACTGGCTAATTGTCGGCAATGTTTCTCCTTCAAAAAATTACAATTCAAAACAAAAACAGATTCGTAATCTATTAATATCCTTTCTCTTGTCAAGTATTTTCTTGGAAAATGTTGGCAATCGACTTGTCCTGGTCGCCGTCGCCCGATTCATCATCCTCCGGTATCACTTCGATATTATGATACTGCTGAATACCGGTTCCGGCCGGAATCAGGTGTCCAATAATCACATTTTCCTTGAGTCCGAGCAGGCGGTCTATTTTGCCGTTAATGGCGGCCTCGGTCAGCACTTTGGTTGTCTCCTGGAATGATGCCGCCGAGATGAAACTCTCGGTGGAAAGAGAGGCCCGGGTGATACCGAGAAGCATCGGCTCAAATGTCGCCGGTTCGCCTCCCTCGGCGATAACACGGGCATTTTCCTCGGCGAAGCGATTGCGGTCAATCTGCTCCCCTTCCAGAAAATTGGAGTCGCCGGCATGAGTCACACGAACCTTTTGAAGCATTTGCCGCACAATAACTTCGATATGCTTGTCGTTAATTTTGACACCCTGCAAACGATAAACTTCCTGAATCTCATTGACCAGGTATTCCTGCACGCGGTTGACGCCGGAAATCCGGAGAATATCGTGCGGGTCAATCGAGCCTTCGCAGAGCCGGTCGCCGGCGCTGACCCGGTCGCCGTCATGCACATGGAGGTGACGACCGTGGGGAATCAGATATTCTTTGGTTTCCCCTTCATCGCCATGGACAAAGACTTGCTGCTGACCGCGGACAATTTTTCCGAACTGGATGATGCCATCCACTTCGGAAATTACGGCCGGGCTATGCGGACGGCGCGATTCGAAGAGCTCCGCCACACGCGGGAGACCGCCGGTGATATCGCGCGTCTTGGAGATGGCGCGCGGAATTTTAACCAGAAATTCACCGGCCGGAATCTCCTGGCCGTCTCTGACCAGCAGATGCGCCCCGGTAGGAATCCGATAGCTTCCAAGTTCTTTTCCTTTATGGTCAACTACATTGATTTCGGGAAGGAGCGTTTTCTCTCTTTCCTCGACGATGATGGACTGAATCAAACCGGTTGTTTCATCGAGTTCTTCACGAAGGGTGAGCTCCGGAACGATATCTTTGAAGACAACTTTTCCGCCGTACTCGGAGACGATAGTGTTGGAATAGGGGTCCCACTCGAAGACAGTATCCCCTTTGGCGATTTCCTGCCGGTCGCCCACCATGAGGATGGCGCCGTACGGGATTTTCATCCGTGCCCGGGGACGTCCCTCCTTGTCTCTGATTTCAATATCGCCTTCACGGCTGGTGACAATTCGAGTTGAGTCGGGTCTTTCCATGAAAGAGACTTTTTCGCTGAACCAGATATTGCCGCCGAATTTGGCCTCAACTTTCGACTGGGCGGCGATACGGGCGGCGGCGCCACCGATATGGAAGGTTCGCAGCGTCAGCTGGGTGCCGGGCTCGCCGATAGACTGGGCGGCGATGACACCGACGGCTTCGCCGATATTGACCATTTTCATGTTAGCGAGGTCACGTCCGTAGCACTTGGCGCAGACGCCCCGCTTCGATTCGCAGGTCAGCACGGAGCGGATTCTGACGGAGTCAACGCCGGCATCTTCGATGCGGGCGGCATGGTCTTCGGTCACTTCCTGACCGGCTTCTACGATAATCTCATCGGATATCGGGTCGAAGACGTCTTCCAGCACAACCCGACCGAGAATGCGGTCGCGGAGTGATTCGATAACTTCTTCTCCCTCTTTCAGGGCGGTCACGGTGATGCCGAGAATGGTCCCGCAGTCGTCCTCGGTAATAATTACATCCTGGGCGACATCAACCAACCGCCGGGTCAGATAGCCGGCGTCAGCGGTCTTCAGGGCGGTATCGGCAAGGCCTTTACGGGCGCCGTGAGTGGAAATGAAGTATTCGATGACCGAAAGTCCTTCGCGGAAATTGGAAATAATCGGCGATTCGATAATTTCACCAATGCCGCCGGTGATTTTTTTCTGCGGTTTCGCCATAAGGCCGCGCATGCCGGCCAGCTGGCGAATCTGCTCTTTGGAGCCGCGGGCGCCGGAATCAGCCATCATATATACCGGATTGAATCCTTCACGGTCGCGCGCCAGGTTGTTAAACATCACTTCCGAGACTTCCGAGGTCGTCTTGGTCCAGATGTCAATAACCTGATTATAGCGCTCACCGTTGGTGATAACGCCGCGCTCATACCGTTTCC
>JBFMEF010000138.1 GCA_040753495.1 Candidatus Zixiibacteriota bacterium | reverse complement strand
TACTATCTCGGGAGGAGAGATGCGATATAATGTTGACCCACGACAGCAGGCGGTAAGGGATCGTGTCAAGGAGTTTGCGGAGAAGGAAATAAATCCGGTATTCAAAGATTTAGACCGGGCGCCGGAGAAATTGCCGGTTGAGTATTACCGTAAACTGGGAAAGGCGGGCTTGATTGGATTTGCGATGCCGAAGGAGTACGGCGGCGAAGGGCGGTCCAATATTGAGTATATAACTCTCATCGAAGAATTGGCGTACTGGGACCCGGCGACGGCGCTTCTGGCGGCGGTGCCGGAGTTGGCCGTTTATCCCATCATACATTTTGCCAGTGACGAACAGAAGAAGAAATATCTGCCGGCGGCGGCCTCGGGCGAGAAAATTCCGGCATTTGCGCTGACGGAGCGGATGGCCGGCTCGGACGCGGCAAACCAGCAGACCATTGCCAAGATTGTCGGCAATGAATTTGTTATCAACGGCGAGAAAATTTTTATCATGCATGGTGACGCCTGCGATTTTGCGGTGCTCTTCTGCCGTATCGGCGACGAAGATGAAGGGCGCCCCAAGGTTTCGGCGATTATTATCGATGCCGACCGTCCGGGGTTCAAAGGGTTCACTCTGAAGCATAAAATGGGAATGCGGGCGGCGACGACCGGTAGAATCGAGTTGAAAGACTACAAGATTCCGGTCTCGCACCAGTTAGGTGAAGTCGGCAAAGGATTTCGGTATGCTATGGCGACCCTGGATGGGGCGCGTATCGGAGTGGCGGCGCAGGGAGTCGGGATAGCCCAGCGGGCGCTGGATGAAGCGGTCAGTTACGCCAAATCCCGCATTGCATTCGGGGCGCCGATTGCGAAACTTCAGGCGATACAATGGATGATTGCGGACATGGCGACTCATCTGGAAGCGGCCCGGGCGCTGACTTACAAAGCGGCGCAGATGCAGGATAAGGGAGAGAAATTCACGGTTGAGGCATCGCAGGCGAAACTGTTTGCCTCGGAAGCGGCGCGCTTTTGTATCGACCGGGCGATGCAGATTCATGGCGGCTACGGCTATATCGGAGAGTTTTCCATTATCGAGAAACTGTACCGCGACCAGCGGGTGCTCGAGATTTATGAAGGCACCTCGGAGGTGCAGCGTCTGGTGATTGCCGGAAATTATCTTAGATAGAATGAAATTCGGAAAGTTCGAAATAATTCCCTTCGTCGAGCAACGATTCAAGCTCGACGGAGGGACAATGTTTGGGGTGGTGCCGCGGAAAATCTGGGGGAAACTTCTGCCGCCGGATGACGATAATCTGGTGCCGATGGAGACCAATCTTTTCCTGTTGAAAGCGCATGGCAAAAATTTTCTGCTCGATTCCGGACTGGGAGACTGCCTCTCACCGGTGGAGAGAAAGATTTATGCTTCCTCAGGGGAGACCGCCCTCGATTCCGGACTCAAAAATCTGGGATTGCAGCCTGCCGATATCGATTATGTTCTGCTGACTCATCTTCATACCGACCATGCCGGCGGTACGGTAAGAAGAGACGGAGAGAAGCTGGTGCCGCGTTTTCCGAAGGCGCGATATGTCGTTCAGAAAATTGAATGGAATGATGCCATCAATCCGAATGAGCGGACCTCGGCGGTCTATATTCCCGACCGTTTGCGGGTTCTGGAGAAGGCGGGGCAGTTGGAGTTGGTCGATGGCGATGCCGAAGTCATGCCGGGGATTAAATTGACCCGCACCGGCGGACATACGGCGGGACATCAGGCGATAGAGGCGACCTCGGATGGCTTCACGGCGGTGTACTACGCCGATATTGTGCCGTCATCGCATCATATCAGAATACCGTATGTGGCATCGGTGGACCTCTTTCCGCTGGAGACTATGGAAGTGAAGCGGAAGCTGGTGGAGCGATTGCTGGCGGGGAATATGGCGATTGGATTTGACCATGATGTTGATATAAAGATTGGGCGGGTGGTGGATGAGAATGGAAAAGTGCTGGTGCGGAAGGTGGAGTGAGGGAGAATTTGTCAATTGATGACAATTGTCATTCCCGCGAAGGCGGGAATCCAGAAATAGGTCGAAACCCCTGCGGTATTGACATGAATTCCGTCAGAAATCCCGCCGTGGCAGACTGATGGTGTATTGTGAATGTAGGGGCGACCCTTGCGGTCGCCCGTCAAAAATCCCGCGGTGCGGGATTTTATGGGCGGGGATGAACCCCGCTCCTACGGCAACGATTGGGTTACCGTCCCGCAGAGCGGGATGATAATATCGAAACCATGAAGGTTTCGACCAACGGAATCTGGACTCCCCCGCTACGGCGGGAGGCGCGTTTGCGAGGATGATTACTTGTCAATATCTAAAGATATTGACGATGAATTGATGTCGAAACCATCCCGCTTGAAGCGGGATTTCGACCTACAGATGTCAGAAATCCCGCGGTGCGGGATTTTATGGGCGGGGATAAACCCCGCCCCTACGGTCGTATGAAGTGAGGATGGATACTACCATATGTCGCTTGAAGAAAAACTGAAGAAATTAGCGGAGATGCGCGAAGAGGCGCGTCTGGGTGGCGGCGCCGACCGGATTGAGGCGCAACATAAAAAGGGGAAACTGACCGCGCGGGAACGTCTGGAAATTCTCCTCGACAAGAACTCCTTCGAAGAATTCGATATGTTTGTGACGCACCGGACTTCCGATTTCGGGCTTGATGATATGAAAATTTTAGGGGATGGCGTGGTAACCGGATGCGGCACGATTGAGGGACGTCAGGTCTTTGTATTCTCTCAGGATTTCACCGTGTTCGGCGGTTCGCTGTCGCAGGCGCATGCGGAGAAGATATGCAAGATTATGGATATGGCGATGAAAGTCGGGGCGCCGGTAATAGGGCTGAATGATTCCGGAGGCGCAAGAATTCAAGAAGGGGTGGTCAGTCTGGGCGGGTATGCCGATATCTTTCTGCGCAATACATTGGCATCGGGCGTAATTCCGCAGTTTTCGGTCATTCTCGGTCCCTGCGCCGGAGGGGCAGTCTATTCACCGGCGATTACCGATTTTATATTGATGGTGAAGAATACCTCGTACATGTTTGTCACCGGACCGAATGTGGTCAAGACCGTGACGCATGAAGTAGTGACCTCGGAGGAACTGGGCGGCGCGGTGGTGCATGCGTCAAAATCGGGGGTGGCGCATTTTGCCTGCGAGAATGAAGCCGAGGCACTGACGACATTGAGAAAATTGTTGAGTTATATCCCCCAAAATAATCTCGAAGACCCGCCTTTTGTCGAGAGCAATGACCCCGTTGACAGGGAAGACGAAGTCCTTAATACGATTGTTCCGGAGAACCCGAACAAATCGTACGACATAAAAGAGGTTATTCATCGAGTGGTCGATAATGGCGAGTTTCTGGAGATACAGCCGGATTTTGCGGCGAATATTGTGATTGGTTTTGCGCGCCTCGGGGGTCGCGCGATTGGGATTATCGCCAACCAGCCGGCAGTGCTGGCGGGAGTGCTCGATATTGCGTCATCGAACAAGGCGGCGCGGTTTATCCGGTTTTGCGATGCCTTCAATATTCCGCTTCTGACATTCGAGGATGTTCCGGGCTTTCTGCCCGGCGTTGACCAGGAGCATGGCGGGATAATTAAGAACGGCGCGAAGCTGCTCTATGCGTACTGCGAGGCGACAGTGCCGAAAGTGACGGTGATAACGCGCAAGGCGTATGGCGGGGCGTATGATGTTATGAACTCCAAGCATGTCCGCGGCGATATGAACTACGGCTGGCCTACCGCCGAGATTGCGGTGATGGGACCGAAAGGGGCGGTGGAGATTATTTTCAAGAAGGAAATTGAAAAGTCTAAGAACCCCGAAGCGGAGTTGGCGAAGAAGACCGACGAGTACCGGGAGAAATTCGCCAATCCGTTCATAGCGGCGGCGTATGGGTATCTGGATGATATTATCGAGCCGAAGACGACCCGTCCGAGGTTGATACGGGCGTTTCAGATGCTGGAGACGAAGAAGGACGAGAATCCGCGGAAGAAGCATGGGAATATACCGTTGTAATCATCCTGCGGGGATCGTGCGCTGCGGACTGGATTCCCCTCCTTCGGCGGGCAGGCCGATCAGGTCGGGAATGACGATTCATCAACGCCTTGCGGCGTTGAGCATAAAAGAGATGTCGAAACCGTAAAGGTTTCGACCTATCAAATCTGGATTCCCGCCTGCGCGGGAATGACATGAAGTCAGGGTCGCAGGGATCGTGACCTACGGTTACCGTCAGGAGTCCGCCGCGGCGGACTGACGGCGCGTCAAGAAGTGAATCATCCGGCAGAACCGGATGATTATGTCGAAACCATCCCGCTTGAAGCGGGATTTCGACCTACGGAATCAGGAGAAAGTGTCAAGACCGCTCGACGCGACGAATAAGAAATCAAGGCGGTCGAGGGTCTTGACCTACAAGAATGCCTACAGTTTCCGTTAGGAGGGACTCCTGACGGCGCATGAAAGAATTGTTGAGCCAAAACATGCCCAAGAAGATTAAGAAAATATTGATCGCCAATCGGGGGGAGATTGCGATACGGGTGATACGGGCGTGCCGTGATGCTGGTATTGTCTCGGTAGCGGTCTATTCGGAAATAGATAAGACGGCGTACCATGTGCGGCTTGCCGATGAAGCGTACTTCATCGGGGCGGCGCCGGCGCGGGAGAGTTATCTCAATCAGCAGAGGATAATCGATGTTGCCCTGGAAGCGGGAGCGGATGCGATTCATCCCGGGTATGGCTTTCTTGCCGAGAATGACCAGTTCGCCGCTCTCTGTGAAAAGAATAGAATTATTTTTATCGGGCCGAAGTCGGAGACGATAGCGCTTTTAGGGGACAAACTGGAAGCGCGGAAAGTGGCGGTCAAAGCGGGGCTTCCGGTAATACCGGGGACCGACTTCGATAATAAAGATTTATCACAGGTCGAGAAGACAGCGGAGCGGATTGGATATCCGGTGCTGGTAAAGGCGGCGGCCGGCGGCGGCGGAAAAGGGATGCGAATAGTCCGCGAGCCGGAGCGTCTTAGAGAATCGGTCGAATCGGCCATTCGTGAAGCCGGGTCGGCGTTCGGGGATGGGCGGGTCTATTTTGAAAAGTATCTGGAGAATCCGCGTCATGTGGAAATCCAGATTTTTGCCGACTCGCACGGGCATGCGGTCTACCTGGGGGAGCGGGAGTGCTCGATTCAGAGACGTCATCAAAAAGTAATCGAGGAATCTCCCTCCCCGATACTGACGCCGGAACTTCGAGAGAAGATGGGAACGGCGGCGGTGAATTTGGCGAAAGAATCAGGGTACCTGGGAGCCGGGACGGTGGAGTTTCTGGTTGATAAGAATCGGAACTTTTATTTTCTGGAAGTGAACACCCGTTTGCAGGTAGAGCATCCGGTGACGGAGATGGTAACCGGTCTTGATTTAGTGCGGGAGCAGATAAATGTTGCCGAGGGGTATTCGCTCTCATTTCTGCAGGGAGAAATAGCGCCCCGGGGACATGCTATTGAGTGCCGGATTTATGCCGAGAATCCGCACCAGGATTTTCTCCCATCCACAGGAGCATTGACCGAATATCGGGAGCCATCCGGTCCCGGGGTGCGGGTTGATTCGGGGGTCGTTCAGGGGTCGGAGATTTCGATATATTATGACCCGATTATCGCCAAGTTGGTAGTCTGGGGCAAAGACAGAGAGGAAGCGATAGCGCGGGCGCAGCGGGCATTGACGGAATATCGAATTTCGGGAGTGCATACCACGATTGGTTTTGCCTGCTCGATACTTCGTTCGGGGGGATTCCGCGCCGGCGAATATTCAACCGGATATGTGGAAGAGGAATTTCCCGACCGGAATTTTGAATGCCCCTTAAGCGACCAGGCGCAGAAGGCGGCCTTTGCGGCGGCAATATATGACTTTCTGGAGAAAGAAAAAATATCGCTGACGATGAAACGTCACGGCGAAAAGGCCGGCGGCTGGGTGCAGTATTACCGCAATCAAAATCTGAGCCGTCTGAGCAAGATGAGATAACTATGGCGCATTCGGAGAATAGATATCTGGTCACGGTTGATGACGTGGAGTTTGACCTGGCTATTATGTCGAAAGGGGGCAGTTTCGAGATTGAATACAACGGCGCCCTTTATAAAGTGGAGGCGCATCGGTTAAGCGACCGCAAATATCTTTTCAAGATTGATGAGAGTTCCTCGGAGGTAGATATTTCGCGCAATGGCGGAGGGTACAATATCTATCTGGAAGGAAAAGATATGATAGCCCGGGTGGAGCCGTATCATCTGGCAGAACTCAGGAAGAAAGCCGGCAAGGCGCTTGCCGGAGCGGCCGAGAAGATGGTCCGGGCGCCGATGCCGGGCCTGGTCCTGTCGATGGCGGTCAAGCCGGGGGATAAAGTCAAGAAGGGGATGACGCTGGCCGTGATTGAAGCGATGAAAATGGAGAATCTGATTCGCGCCGCCGCCGACGGAACGGTCAAAGAGATATTTGCCGCGCCGGGGAAAGCGGTTGAGAAAAATGAGAATCTCCTGGAGATAGAGTAACGTGCCGGAAAAGAAAGAGACAAGCTCCGGTATCGAGATTCCGATAATTGCCGAGCCGTACCAGGTTGACCTTAAAAAACTGGGAGAACCGGGAGAGTATCCGTACACGCGGGGCATATATCGAGATATGTATCGGGGGCGGCTCTGGACGATGCGGCAGTATGCCGGATTCGGGACCGCCGAGGAAACCAATCAGAGATTCAGATATCTGTTATCGCAGGGGCAAACGGGATTATCGGTAGCGTTCGACTTGCCGACACAAATCGGTTACGACAGCGACCATCCGATGGCAAAAGGGGAGGTGGGACGAACGGGAGTGGCGATATCATCGCTGGAGGATATGGAGCGTCTGTTCGACAAGATTCCGCTGGGGGAGGTCTCGACCTCGATGACGATAAACGCCACGGCGGTGATTTTGCTGGCGATGTATATTACGGTGGCAAAGAAGCAGGGGGTCTCCTCAGATAAGATTTCCGGCACGGTGCAGAAT
>JBFMEF010000137.1 GCA_040753495.1 Candidatus Zixiibacteriota bacterium | reverse complement strand
AAGGTCTTTGACCTCGGCATCGATTATTCTGTCAGACAACTCCTTTTTGGATGGCGTTCTCACGCCGCCAATATAACCAATCACGGCAGGCTCAGAAAGAGCAAAGATACCCGGTCAGACCTCTGTTGTCCGTTTCTCCCGGACGAAACCGAGAATCAGAAAGGCGGCGGCGGTTAGAGCGAGGGAGATATAGAAGGGGGCATAAATGCCGACCTTCTCCCAGAGCAATCCCGCTATCAAAGAACCAGGCAAGGCACAGAGACCGATGACCATCTGATATCCTCCCAGGCTGCTGGCGCGAAACTCTACGGGACAGAGTTCGGCGACAAATGCCCGCTGAACTGTCTCCAATGCCCCCCGGTGCAATCCATAGAGAACAAAAACGGCTATCAAGGCTACTGTGGATGGCTTTGCTATCACCATAAGGCAGACCGCCACCCAGAGGACAAATGCCATCTGCAGCACTTTCTTCCTCCCTATCCTGTCGGACAGTTTCCCGAATGGAATTGACCCCAGGAAGGCAAAGGCGGTAAAGACCAGATAAAGCACCGGCACGAACCAATCGGCAAAGCCGCTGTCGCGGGCATAAATCAATAGAAAGGAATAACTGAATGACGCCAGAGCGAAAAGAACGCTCAGGACGAGAAAGAGCCGAAAATCGCGATTCAGGTCTTTTAGACGCATCCCTTTAAAAATTCTTCCCTGGGCAGGACGGTCTTCTTTGATGCGACTGAAGATAATAACTGACGCCGCCACTGAGGGTATCGCCGCCAGCAGAAATATCGCCTTGTATCCGATGAACCGGAAAAGAATGATGCTCAGTATTATCCCCACCAGGGCGCCGAGATTATCCATCGCCCGCAACAAACCGAAATTTCCTCCCCGATTGCCATTGGTCGATAAATCTGCCACCACGGCGTCGCGCGGAGCGCTCCGAATTTTGCCGGCGCGGTCTAAAATCTTTATCGGAATCAAATGCTGCCATGATGTCGAAAGCGCGTACCCCACCCGCGACAGTGCCCCCATCATATACCCGATAACAATGAAAATCTTTCTTTTCTGCAACCGGTCGGAAAGATATCCTGAGAGCGCCTGCGATATAGATACAATCGCTTCCCCCAGACCGTCGATAAATCCCAGCACCGCCATATTGGCGCCGGTAAAGGACGTTACAAACAGCGGCCAAACCGGATATATCATATCGGAGCCGAGGTCGTTCAAAAACGATGCCGCCGCAAAAGTGCGAATTGTTTTTCTGGATGATGAGACCGGCTTTTCGGACATAGGCTTCTCCCTGTAAATTGTACCTGCCCAATTTAAGGATTGACTTCCCGCCGTCAATAAATCTTCTCCGTTATGATGACTTTTAAGTAATTATTTTTCCGTTGTCGGAAACAGAATCAGTCCCCCCTTGTTACAATCCTCTGGACAGAGCGGCGTGCGAAAGATATCTTGTCCAAAATTGAATTGAATCGAGTGTAAGGCGGGTGGAGATTGCTCTCCCCTAAACATCAATATCAAAAAGAGGTCTTAGAATGAAGACGAAAGAAATTCAGGAACAACTTGCGTCCAATCTCAAGAAATGGCAGAAAATCGAAAATGCTTCCGTTGTCTCTACCGGCAAGGTGCTGGAGAAGACGGAAAATCCATTGCTGCGGATGGTCATGGAAATTATCCAGCATGATTCCCAGATTCATTACCGGGTGCAGGAATTGATAGTCGCCTCCCTCGAATCGAAAGCGGTGACCCTGACCCCCGATGAACTGGCTGAAATCTGGAAACTAATCGACAATCATATCGAGCTGGAAAAGAAAACGGTCGAATTTGCCGAGGAATCGCTCGCCGCGCTCAAGGGGAAAAAGATGCTGGTGCAGGAGTATTTTCTTAACTATCTGCTGGAAGACGAGAACAAGCACAACAACCTGCTCGCCAGTCTGGAGAAGTTCAAGAAGGGGATTTATCCTTACGCCTGATGGCGCCATTCGTTACTTTCGGGTAAGTCTGACCGCGGGCCGTCCTCATTTGACTTTGCCGTCAATTATCGCTATTTTGTCATAAATAAGATGCCGGCTGATTATTATGAAAGATAACATCGAAGTCCGACGTCCCGCGGTGGCGGGAAGTTTCTACCCGGGAAATCCGGTGGAACTCGCCAAGCTTCTGGCGCAATTCTACTCGGAAACGGAGAAAAAGTCGCTGCCGGGACATCCCCTGGCGGTGATTGCTCCCCATGCCGGCTATATATATTCCGGAAGAATAGCCGCCGCCGCTTTCAAGCAACTGGAAGGGGAAATCTACGATACCGTGGTGGTCATCTCCCCTTCGCATACGGTTTTCTTTCAGGGTTCGTCGGTGTACGAAGGCTCTGCCTATCAGACCCCCATCGGCATGATTGAAATTGATGAGAAACTTTCGGCGGCAATTGCCGCCATTCATCCTTCCATATATCTCTCCAACAAGGGGCATACCGGCGGCTCCGTACGGGGCGAACATGCTCTTGAAGTCCAACTGCCGTTTCTGCAGCAGGTGCTGGGGCGATTCAAACTCGTGGCGATCGTTATGGGCGACCAGGAAGAGAGCTCTTGCCGCGACCTGGGGGAGACTCTTGCCTCGACTCTCAACGGCAAGAATGTGCTGATTGTGGCTTCGACCGACCTGTCCCATTTCTATACCGATAAAGAAGCGCGACGTCTTGATGGCAACCTGCGCCGCGCCATTGAGGAGTTCAGCCCCGACAAATGGCTCAACACCCTTTCCTCCGGTAAGGGAGAAGCCTGCGGCGGCGGACCGGTCGCCGCCACTCTCATTGCCGCCAGGAGGCTCGGCGGCAACCAGGTCACGGTCACCGGTTATGCCACCTCCGCTGATGTAACCGGCGACCTCAATGAAGTTGTCGGATATCTGTCGGCCGTCATAACCTCTCCCAGAAAAGTTGCCTCCCAGAATGGAAATCTCGGCGCCCCGGCAAGGAAAAACGGCGCGGAAATCAGCGAGTCCGACAAAAAATATCTTTTGAACCTGGCGCGCGAATCTATAAAAGCCGGCTTAAGCCAGACCCCCTTTCGTCCCGCCGAACCGGAGGCGAAAGCCCTCAGAGAGAAACGGGGGGTTTTTGTCACTTTGAAAGTTGCCGGAATGTTGCGCGGTTGTATCGGGATGATACGCGCCGCCAAGCCGCTCTACGAAGCGGTCGCGGAAATGGCTTCTGCCGCCGCATTCGATGACCCCCGCTTTCAGCCGCTAACCGAAGCGGAGCTGGAGGGAATCGATATCGAAATCTCCGTTCTCTCGCCTCTGTCAAGAGTGGAAGATATCTCGGAGATTAAGATTGGTCGCGATGGCTTAATGATTCGTCTTGATTTCCACTCCGGACTCCTGCTGCCGCAGGTGGCAAGTGAGCATGGGTGGAATCTGACCACGTTTCTGGAACAGACCTGCCTTAAGGCCGGTCTCCCCAAAAACAGCTATAAAGATAAAGCGGCGGAAATCTACCGTTTTACCGCCGACATATTTTGAAAATAGAGGGGGCGCTCTGAACGGATGGACCGCTAAGATTTCAGGGCAGAAAAATTCTCCCTCAATCATTCCGGCAGAGTAATCGGCGCCAATGTCCACCGCAGATAAAGAAACCGTTCTTGTAACCGGAGCCAATGGTTTTGTCGGCAGCCGTCTCTGCCGTCAGTTAATTGCCGATAACTTCCGCCCTATCGCCGGTATCCGCCGGGGATGTAACACGTCTCTTATCGATGAACTCCAGCTGGAGTGCCGCTACGGTGATGTCACCCAGCCGGAGTCGCTGCCGGCTATGGTGCGCGAGGTCGATTTTATCATTCATAACGCCGGTCTGGTTAAAGCCCATTCTCCGGAGCAGTTCTATAAGGTCAATGTCGAAGGGACGCGCAACATTCTTGAGGCGGCGCTGACCAACTCCAGATTGAGGAAATTTATTCTGATATCATCTATGGCGGCCGCTGGTCCCTCCCGCCGCGGGCAACCCCTTACCGAAGAGCTCCCGACCGCCCCCATCACTGAATATGGCCGCTCCAAAGCCGGCGCCGAAAAAGTGGTTCTGGCTTATCGGGATAAGATTAACTCCGTAATCATACGTCCCCCGGGAATCTACGGACCGGGGGATATCGAGATGTTCGCCTTCTTCCAGATTCTCAACAACCGCATCTGCCCCTATCTGGGCAACTGGAACCGTCGCCTCCAGCTGGTTTATGTCGATGACCTTTGCGCCGGTGTCGGTCTTGCTCTCACCTCAGAAACTAAATCTGGCTCCATCTATTTTGTTGCCGAAGACCGAAGTTACAGCTATGCCGAACTTATCACCCATCTGCGCCGGGCGGTCGGCCGGGTCGCTTTGCCGCTCTATCTTCCCGGCGCCGTTGTCCGGATTATTGCCTTCCTCTCTGAAAATCTGTTGCGACTGGTCGGTAAACCGCCCATGTTTACTGTCGAAAAAGCGAACGAAATCCTCTCCGACTGGGAGGTTTCGGTAGAGAAAGCCGCCAAAGAGCTTGGATACCGTTCTCAAACCCCTTTCCCGGTTGGAGCGCAAAACACAATTCACTGGTACCGTGAAGAAGGGTGGTTATGATTGTAAGCTTTGAGCTTCTGGGATACTGCCTTGCGGCAGGAGGAATCTTCCTGATTCTTTTCAACCTCCTCTGGAATCGTCTGGAGAATTATCTTCCGGTCCTAACCGGCTTCCCCCAGGAACTGGTCGAGTCCAAAACGGTCGGGTGGTTTATCTCCTGCTTCACGGTCGAATTCATTTTCCTGGTTTTCCTGCCTTCTATTATTTACGGATGGTTTTACACCGTCATTCCATTTTCGGGAGCGCGGGGCGGGATTGTTACCGCCCTTTTTGTGTTCCTGGTCGGAATTACCCCCTACGCGTTGCTGATTCTTTTCCGTCTCAAGATTCCGGTTGTTTATATGCTGTATCAGTTGCTGGGAATCTTTATTAAGCTGGTGGGGTCACTCATTATCATCGGATATCTCTATTCCCTTTAACCTCTAAACTTGAACGCCATGGCAAAATTGAAAGATTTGGAATTTAAAAAGATCAGAAAACTTTTCCCGGTGACCGATCGGAAGAAAGGAATAACTTATCTCAACTCGGCCTCGACCGGACCGCTCTGCCGTCCCGTTAAAGATGCCCTCTATAATTACTACGAAATGACCCAGTACCTCGAAAAGAGCGCCATCGACCACCTGGCTTTTGCTTCCCTCGATAACATTCGCCAGCAGGGGGCGCACTTGCTGGGGGCTCGCGCCGATGAAATCGGTTTCGGCTTCAGCACAACGTACGGGCTGAACATCGCCGCTTTCGGCTTGCCTCTGAAAAAGGGGGATGAGGTGCTTCTTTCAGATATCGAATTCCCCGCCAATGTCTATCCCTGGCTGGCTCTAAGAGAGCGGGGAATAAGTGTCAAATTCGTAAAATCGGCCAACCGCTGTTTCAGTCTTGATAACCTGAGGAAAGCAATCGGGAAGAGAAGCAAAGTTCTCTCGCTCTCCTTCGTTCAATTTTTCAACGGTTTTAAAAATGACCTCCCCGAAATCGGCAGAATCTGCCGGGAGCATGATATTTATTTTGTCGTTGACGGCATTCAGGGCTGCGGGAATGAGCCGCTGAAAATGAGCGATGCCAATATCGATATCTTTGCCTCAGGAGCGCAAAAGTGGCTTCTGTCGCCGCTGGGAACCGGTATCTTTTTTATCCGCAGGGAACTGCAGAAAAAACTGCGCTTCCCTTTTGCCTCCTGGCTTTCGGTCGACTGGAAATTGAATTTCACCGACCTCTTTCATTATGACCTTCCGTTTTTTGACGCCGCCCGCCGATTCGAGATGGGCACTTACCCTTATGCTCATCTTTTCGCTCTCGAGAAAGCGCTCGAACTTATCAATTCCCTGGGGGTGCGCCATATCCAGCGCCACAATCGTGCCATGCTTGATGAACTGATTTACTATCTGAACTCTGAGCGACGATTCCGCATAACGTCATCGCTGGAAGAGAAACATCGCTCTTCCATCCTCTCCTTTACCTGCGACAATGCCCGCGAAATTCACAAGGAGATAGTTCGCAACAGGATTATCGCTTCGTTTCGGGAGGGCTCCATTCGGGTTTCGCCTCATCTTTTTAATAACCAGTCCGATATCCGGCGTTTAATCAGGGTGCTGCAGAGCAAGAAATAAGCCGACGATTTTGGTTGCCAAAAAATTTCATTCTGTTTATCATCAAGATGAGAAGCAGGGTTAAATCCATTGGAACGGAGGTTTATATGAGCAGAAGAATTTTTGCGGCATTGGCGATTGCCATACTTTTTGCCGGCGTCTTATCGGCGCAGGAGTCGGCTCCGGCAACAACGCCGACCGCAACCTTGACCGCCGAAGCGCAACTTTGCACCGGTATCGATTCTCGTATGCCGACCGGTATGGCTGATAAATTCCCTCCCGAGGTCGGTAAAGTCTTCCTCTGGTGCCGCATACTCGGCGCGACCGATACCACCATGGTCAAGCATATCTGGTCCTATAACGGGCAGGAGATGGCCACAGTTGACCTGCCGGTGAAAAGCTCCTCCTATCGCACCTGGAGTTCCAAAACCATTCTTCCGGAATGGACCGGCAACTGGTCGGTGAAGATTGTCGATGCCGACGGCGCCACTCTTAAAGAGATGACCTTTACGGTCGGCGCCACGCAATAGCGCTCTCGTTCAGATTACACAGGAAAGGCGTCCCGCTGCCGCGGAACGCCTTTTTGCATAGAGGCCTTCTCGCGGCGGATTTTCCAAAAAAACGATGTCGTTGCAGGTTGGCTCAGAATTCTGATGGGGTGCATGACACGAAGAATCAAAGAATAACAACGGGTAATCAGTGGTCTAACAGAAATGAAGAGTGTCAAGACCGCCCGACCGACAGGGGAATTGCCATCGGGGTCGGGGGTATTGACCTACCCTACTAAACATTGCCGGTTGCGAATATTCGACTAACCCCGATTCATAAAGGCGGTTGGCTATTTCGAGAGTGTTCATTCCTGATTGTCTGGTCACCAACATGCCTCTACTGCCCGTGATTTCATATGGGCCATATTCCAACTGAACGTGATAATAATTCTGAATACTGTCCATAGTCTCTTGTGTCACCCAGTTGTGGTACGAGATTACAAAGAGATCGCTTAATTCAAAAACAGCATTTTCACCCGTATCAGTGAACGCAGGAAACGCCAATTCCACCACTGGCTTCGTATAAAGATTGCCTATCAGAGAATCAATCTCATACCCTGCGTCAACATGAAATATATAAAAACCTCGGTCGTGTCGTTCGGGAACGAAACTCTCGTCAAGACCTTCAACTGTTGCGGCGAAGGTCTCAATACTCGGTTGCGGAACGAGGGGATTAAACTTGACGGTTACTATTGAATCGCTGACCTGTAGTGGTATGGCACCTAAACGGCAGTAGTAATGCTCAGCTACAACAGGCATCGTTATACCGCCAATTATCATCAGCAATACGAGCATCTTTATTATGCAATTTGCTCTACACATTTCTTCCTCCTTTAATTACCTGGCACTGGCCCGAGGGCGACATGCGCCGCGCCATGCGTCCAAGCCATCGACTGTGGAAAGATGGTCTTAATTATCTGATTGGTCTTAATGTCAATTACCGGTATTGGCGGCGTTCCGCCAGCACTCATAGGTGCATCCAGATAAGCCCTGGTCATATCCGGAGTGATAACAACAGAACCACCTATACATGGCGACAGTTGTTCGCCCGCAGGATATACGAACGGAGCTATCCAAGCAATCGGTCTATTAGTTAAGGAGTTTATGACCCAGATCGGTATCATAGGCACATAGCCCAACATGCAATTCCCTCCGTCCGTCATAAAAATCGTCTTCCCATCAGGCGTAATTGAAATACCCCCGGTCGACCCAACAATATCAATTGTCACCAAAACTGTGTCTGTCTCGATATCAAACTGAATAAACTGACTCCAGCCAGAGTATAGCCTGGTAAAATAGTACAAGTCGTCCGTCAGCCAGTTATAGGCGAGACCTATCACATTATTCCCACCCGGCAAGTCGAATATTGAGTCGGTGAGGGTTCGCCCGATACAGTCAATAACATAGACTTTGCCACCTGCGGAGAGGTCAACCGGAACAAAGAATCTGTTGGTAACTGTATCAAGGAATCCTATGTAGCCAAGAGGTGCTGGCGTCAGTATGCTGTCTATCGGCTGGAGAGTCACCGGGTCAATGAAGAATATGTCGCTGGTCTGCAGAATCCCGTAATTGTCTCCGCCATCAAAAAAGTATGCACCATAACGGTCGGAATTTCCTATGAGACTCAGGTCGCGCGCACTGTAAATTTCAACCCGATTATATGGAGCAACATCAAGATAGCGCAAAACCAAGAGCCGCTCCCCGTCCGGGGTAACAAACAGCCCCTCACTGTTATAATCGACCCGCACTGAATCCACGACGGTGTCAGCCGGAACATCAATTGACATCAGCAGACCCTCAGGGTTCAGGCCGCTGATTGCATACAGCCGATAGTGTTCGACCGGTACCGGCTCCGGTTCTTTCGGGCAGACCGGGCAATCTTCATCGCAGGTTAGCGCCACGAATCCAAACAAAACGACTATTGTCAGGCAGGCTGTCCTCAAGATTTTTTTCATACCCTCCCCTCCGTCAGATTAAATATTAGAACTTATCAAGGGTTACATTCTAAGAGACAGAATTACCCCCATCTCTGATTAATAAAACCTGCCATCCGCCCTCCTTTCAAGTAACTGTCAAAACCCAAGGGGATTTTGACCTACTCGACTGCCTTCAATATTGTCAAAACCCAAGTCGCCACAGCGCCCAGAGAGGAATTTTGACCTACTTCGCATTAATGGTAGGTCGAAACCCTCGCGGTTTTGACATTATCTTTCCCCCGCCAGCGGCGGGGATGATTGTCGCACGCAAACAATTTCGCTGTCAGCCCAGGATGATACCCCCGTTATTCCATAATAAGAATCCGGGAAAGTGTGCTACTTATAATTAATAACGCCCCCTCCCCTTTTTCTGTCAAGCGGAATTAGCTGACTCCAGCCTGGTAAATCGAAACCCGCCTCTGGCGGGGTGATTGCGACTCAACCATCTCTGCTATTTCTTTATCTGCCTCAGGAGGTCTTTCGCCAGCCCTTTATCCAGATTGTAGAGGACAACATACTGCTCCTGCGCCGCATCTTTATCTTCAATATCCAGATATGCCAGTCCCAGCCCGTAATATGCTTCCGCCATATCCGGTTTCAAACGAATCGCTTCCCGGTATGCCGCAATCTCTTCCCCATGTTTCCCCAGACTGCCGTACACCAGCCCGAGACTGCAATGCCCATCGGCGAAATCAGGCTTCAATTTCAGCGCCTTCTCAAACGCCGCCGCCGCTTCCTCCCAGCGCTCCAGCTGCATTAATGCCACTCCCAGAAAATTGCAGGTCTCAAAGTCATCGCCTCTCAGCCGGTCCGCCTCCTGCAGAATATTCCGGGCTTTCTCCCACTGTTGCTTGCTGACATAGCAGACTCCCAAAAGGGAGCGAATCTTAAAATCTGTCGGAAAATCAGCCAGTTTCGGCTCCAGAAGTTTAATGGCGGAATTGACAGCCCCTTTCTCCAGGTATGCTCTCCCCAGATATTGATATGCGCGCGGTTCCTCCGGCGTCAGCGTTACCACCGGCTTCATAAGGGAAATCACCTCAGACCAATTCTCCAGTTGCATGTAAAGTTCCGCCAGGGAGAGTTTCAACGAGATATCATCGGGAGACCTGTTTACCGCCTCCCGGTAAAATTCAACCGCGGCCTCAGGCAGCCCGGCTATATTCGCTTTCTCGGCCAGATACTCAGGGCTGATAATCTCTTCCGGTTTTACTGTCACCAGTTGATAATATTTCTCGGGGAAATCGCCAAGGCGGGGGAGACGTTTCCGGCTTTGCGCCGAGGACTCGCTCAACGCCAGCTCCGGTTTTATGGCGGAAGCCTGCTTTAATATTGCCGCCGACTCCTGCCAGTTACCTGTCTCGCTCAGATTGACGGAAAGATTATAAAGCGCCGAGACAAAAGCGGGGTCTATCGCCAGGGCTTTACGGTACTGCGCCTGCTCATCTGCCGGCCGCCCCAGTTCCGCATAAGCGATGCCGAGGTTATAATGCAACGTAACCGTATTCATCCCCAGATAGATAGCATTATCATAGGCGATGGCTTCCTCGGCCGGGTTGCGAAGTATCCCATATACCTGACCCAGCCAGTAGTGCGCCGGGGCGAAATCGCTTTTCAGATTAATTGAGCGTATCAGTTCCTCCGCCGCTTCTTTGTACCACTCGAGACGAATGTAACTGAGAGCCAGATTGAATCTGGAAAGAAAAAAGGTGGAATCTTTGCGGAGCGCCTCGCGATAATAATCAACTTCCGCTTTTCTCTCGTTAAGATATCCCGATGCCACCGCCATCAGATGATACGCGGGGGCGTAATCGGGGGCAAAACTTATGATAGCCTGCCCCAGGAGGAGCGCTTCGGCTCCGTTGCCGGCGACAATCTCCGCCACCCCCCGGTTCAGCAGCGCCTCTTTCATTTGCGGCTTACTCCCGACCGCCTGCTGATACTGCTCAATGGCTTTCTCGCAGTTGTTCAATTGATATTCGGCATAGCCGGCGCAGAAATAGGTTTCGGCGTCGCCGTCGCCATGCGCAATGATATCATTCAGAGACGTCAGCGCCTCGGTGTATTTCCCCTCTGCCAGCGCCCGGTACCCCTCGATTAACATCCGCTCTTTCTGATAATCGTAAGCAGTCGTTCCAGCCGGAAATGAGCCCAATATTGCCGTAAGAACTATAAAGATAATTTTGGTTTTTTTGCGATGAATCATATTTATCATCCTTGATATCTGTTCCATCCGCTTCGGTAACAAAATATATAAATCCTGCCGCCTGACTGCCATATTAAATATTGCCGGGCAGATTCAAGAAAACACCGAATTCTTCCGAAAATCTATCTATATAACCATAATCCTTAACCGGAAGAGAAAATACCATGTCAGTCTTTATGGAAGTCATTGAATGGATCGACCCTACCAATGAAGAGATGATTCATCGGATACCCCAGGAAGGCTCCGCCGATTTCAAACTGGGCGCCCAGCTGATTGTTCGCGACAGTCAGATGGCTATCTTTTTCAAGAGCGGCCACGCCGCCGATTCTTTCACTACCGGACGCCACACTCTCACCACCCTCAACGTCCCGATTCTGACTCGTCTGCTCGCTTTCCCTTACGGCTTCAACTCCCCGTTCCGAGCCGAAGTCTATTTTATCAACTTGAAAGTCTTCACCAATCTGAAATGGGGAACAAAACACCCGGTAACCTTCAAAGACAGCAAGTTGGGCCTGATTCGGCTTCGCGGGCATGGCGCTTTCACCATGAAGATTAGCGAGCCGATTCTCTTTCTTAACTCCATCGTGGGTCGCCAGTCAAAATATACCACCGCTGATATTCAGGATTACCTCCGCGACCTCATTATCGCGCGGATGAATGACCTTCTCGGCGAAAAGCTCGACACCATTCTGGACCTTCCCGCTCAGTACACCGAACTGGCGGCGCAGTTCAAAGAAATCGTTCGGGTCGAATTTGAGAAGTACGGGCTGACTCTGGTTGATTTTTATATTTCCTCGATTACCCCGCCGGATGACGTCTCCCAGATGATTGACCAGCGGAGCGGGCTGGAGGCGGTCGGCGACCTTGATAAATTCTTGAAATATGAAATGGCTCGGGGACTTGGCGCCTCGGGCGGCGCCGGTCCGGCTGGCGCCGGGATGGGGATGGCCGCCGGGGTCGGCTTAATGATGCCAGCTATGCTCAACAAAGTTTTTGCGCCGGAGCAGACCGAGCTGAAACGGGTGCCGATTGCCACCGTTACCTGTCCCAAGTGCCATACCGACACACCGGAGCAGTCCCGCTACTGCTATCGCTGTGGACACCAGATGGTCATCCAGAATCTCTGTCCCTCCTGCAACAAGGAACTTCCGACCGAGGCGAATTTCTGCCTGCACTGCGGATACAAACTGAGCGCTAAGACCAAATGCCCGCACTGCCAGGCGGAACTGATTCCCGGCTCCAAGTTCTGCGGTTCCTGCGGCAAACCGGTAGATGATAATGCCGGAAATCAGGGATAAGAAAAAGTCCGGTTTCTATATCGGTGTCACCTGCCCCGCCTGTGGCGCCGACCTGGAAATTCAGGAAAATTTCTTCGTGCTGACCTGTCATCATTGCGGGTCAGCCATGCGGATTGCCATGCCGGATACCCCTCCGGCATTTATAATCAGGAGCAAGTTCGGACCGGTCGAAGCCCGGTTTCACCTTGACCGCCATTGTAAACAGAATAATCTTCCCCTGATTTCCTCCGGACTATCCTTGCAGGGGATATATTATCCGTACTGGAAGGCAAATGCCATTCTCTTGAAAATACGCAATCGGATTGAAGAGCGCCCCGTCGCCTCTGAAAATGATTGTGAACAAGAAAGAACCGTTCCGGTAAAGAAGTCGGAGATAACACTCTCCCCCTTTTCCGCCACTTTTGGCGCCGGCCATCCCGACAATGTTGTCCCTTATTCGCTTGGAATGAGAACCGATTACTTGAAAATGCTTCCCTGTTCCCAAGAGAACATTGAAAAGGAATTCCGCTGTCTATCGGTTCTGAAAAACTGGACGGAAATAGAGAACAATCTGCAGAAGAATATCAACGGTATCTCTTCGGTCAGTCAGGCTGATTTCGGCAAGAACCGGACAGAATACTTTCACCCCCGGGGCTCCCTGGTTTACTTTCCATATTACATCGCCGAGGACGAGATCGCCGGGAATCAGACCAGGTTTGTCATAGATGGCATCACCGGCCGTGCTACCAGCGGCTCTATGAATGACAACGAAATCTCACAGTCGGCGTCAAAAGATGCTGTCCTCGATTTTGGCCGACTCACGGTCGAGCCGCACCGCTGCACCAGCTGCGGGATTGACCTGCCGAAAGAGGAATCTCTGGTCTATTTCTGCCGCAACTGTCAGCGGTTGATTCTGCTTGAGAAAAATGACCTTTTGAAGAGTTGTCTCTACCGAACCGTGAATTCGAACAAGAAAGAGGGGCGATTTTTCCCCTTCTGGAGTTTCCGTCTCTCCGATTCCCAGCGGAAAGAGATGCAAATTCTTTTCGGCGGCATTTATCAATCGGAGTTCCTGGTGGTGCCGGCTTTCCGGATTGCCAATTTTGAAGCGATGTATCGTCTGTCGAAAAGAATCTCCTCCGCCCTGCCGCGTATCGCTCTCCAAGAAATAGATAACAGTTCTTCCGACTATGGGAGTGTCAATGTCGGTCCGGGCGAAGCCTCCGCCCTGGCGGAGATTATCATTTATCGCGAGCGTCTCTCCCGGTTTGGTCCTGCCCAATCTCCGCCGCCCAAGTTTATCCCGCAGGAAATCTTCCTGTTCTATGCCCCGTTTCATGTCGAAAATTACTTCTACGTTGATTCTGTCCTGAACGCTGTCACTTTTGAAAAAAGCCTCGCCTGAGTCAATTCAGGTTTAACTGTAGTCATTGCCGGCCATGCTCCGCGCCGGACAGTATTTCCGACATAACTTCCCCTTGCAATCCGGGGCAATCTTCAATACAATACAACTATATGAAACTGGGCATCATCGGTCTTCCCCAGGCAGGGAAGACTACATTGTTTAATGCTGTTTCCGGTCTGACGGAGGCGGTCGGCGATTATTCCCGCGCCATTCATCGGGCGGTCATCAAAGTTCCTGATGAGCGTCTGGAAAACCTGGCAAGGATTTCCAACCCGGCGAAAGTAACCCATGCCGAGATTGAATTCCTCGATGCCGCCGGTTTCTCCGGAAAAGGGAAAGAATCCCGGTCCGACCTCGAAATCTCGCCGGAACTTCGTTTAATGGAGGCGCTGGTGCTGGTTCTTGATGCCTTCAATCCCGGCGCTGACCCGGAGCGGGACCTGCGGACCCTCCAGGATGAAATGATACTGGCGGATATGATGGTTCTTGAAAATAATATTGAAAAACTGTCGCGCACTATCAAACTGACCGGCCGGATGGAGCGGGCAAGAGAGCTGGAAGTGCTTCAGAAATGTCAGCAGGCGCTGGAAGAAAACCGTCCGATTGCAGAATTGAAACTAAGTGAGGAAGAGGACAAGTTGATAAGGGGGTACGCTTTCTTAAGCAAGAAACCGCAATTGGCGGTTTTCAATATCTCTGAAAGTAGTATCCCCAGCATTGAGTCTTTGACAAAAAAATATTCCATTCATATTAGACCGGGTGTTCGCGATATTGCGGTGATTTGCGGAAAAATCGAGATGGAGATATCACAACTGGCTGAAGAGGAGCGCGCCGAATTTCTGAAAGACCTGGGCATAGAGCGCCCCGCCGTGGAAAAATTTATCCGGCAATCGTACTCCCTTTTAGGACTGATTTCCTTTTTCACCATCGGTCCTCCCGAAGCCCGCGCCTGGACTATTCCCCGCGGCTCCACCGCTCCCAAAGCGGCCGGCGCGGTCCATACCGATTTTGAGCGGGGATTTATTCGCGCCGAGGTGGCGTCCTATGAAGATTACATGACGCACCAAACCCTTCCGGCGCTCAAAGCCGCCGCGAAACTTCATATCGAAGGAAAAGACTATATAGTACAGGATGGAGATGTTATTCTCTTTCGCTTTAATGTATAATATTGGTGGATTCTGTCGAAATTAATGAGAAAAGAGGATAAGTGTGGTTGAAGTCAAAGAAAAAGTGGATGTGAAGACACAAGACAAACCTTATACCCTGCCGGTTCTGCCGGTGCGGGGCACGGTTGTCTTTCCCTTTCTGGTGGTGCCGCTGATGGCAAACGAGCAGAAGCAGGCGCGACTTATCGATGAAGCGCTGATGCGGGGAAGCACGGTCGGGCTTTTTCTGCAGACCGACCAGACCAAAGAAGACCCGGGACAGCAGGATATTTACGAAGTCGGCACCTCCGGCAATATTCTGAAAATGCTCCGTTTCCCCGACGGCACCATTCGATTTCTGGTGCAGGGATTGACACGGGTGCGGATTCGCCGTTTTCTTGGCGAGCAGCCGTATATCACCGCTGAGGTGGAAGATATCATTGAGACTTCCCGCGAATCGGTCAAGATGGAAGCCCTTCAGCGCAATCTGCTGGAGCAGCTCAAAGCGGTTATTGCTCTTGCCCCTAATCTCTCCGAAGAACTCTATGTCTCCGCCATAAACCAGGAAACTCCTTCCAAACTGGCCGACCTTATTGCCTCCAATCTCAATATTGCCATCAAGGATAAGCAGGAGATTCTGGAGGAAGCCGATGTGTACCGCCGGATGGAGCGTCTCCTTGCCATAATCAACAAAGAAATCGAAGTTCTGGAACTCTCCAAGAAAATCCAGAACGAGGCGCAGTCGGAACTGGGAAAGATTCAGCGGGAATTTATTCTTCGTGAGCAGTTAAAAGCAATCAAGCGGGAACTGGGGGACAAGGATGACCGGGCTGAAATCGAGGAGTTTGAAAAGCGAATCGCCGAGGCCAAAATGCCGGAACTGGCAGAAACCGCCGCCAGGAAAGAGCTGGACCGTCTGACCCGGATGAATCCGGCGTCGGCCGAATATACGGTCTCCCGAACCTATCTGGAATGGCTGGTCTCGCTGCCCTGGTCAAACTCGACTAAGGATATTCTTGATATTCCTAAAGCGAAAAAAGTTCTTGATGAGGACCATTATGATTTGGAAAAGGTCAAAGACCGTATCCTGGAATATCTGGCGGTTCGCAAACTGAAAAGCAACGTCAAAGGTCCAATACTCTGTTTTGTTGGCCCTCCCGGCGTGGGGAAGACCTCTCTGGGGCGCTCTATTGCCCGTGCCATGGGGCGGAAATTCGAGCGGATTTCGCTCGGCGGGATGCGCGATGAAGCCGAAATCAGAGGACATCGCCGCACCTACATAGGCGCCCTTCCGGGACGAATTATCCAGAGCATCAAGCGGACCGGCTCCAATAACCCTATCCTGATGCTTGATGAAGTCGATAAGATAGGGGTCGATTTCCGCGGCGACCCGGCCAGCGCTCTGCTCGAAGTTCTCGACCCGGAGCAGAACGACAGTTTCTCCGACCATTATCTGGAAGTTCCTTTTGACCTTTCCCGGGTGATGTTTATTACCACCGCCAATCTGCTCGACCCGATTCCGCCGGTGCTGCGCGACCGGATGGAGATTATCCGTATTCCCGGCTATACCGACCTGGAAAAACTGGAAATTGCCAAGCGTCATCTAATTCCCAAGCAGTACGAGAATCACGGCATCACTAAAGCCAACGTTGAATTCAAGGATTCGGCGATTCTGGAAATCATCAATGGATACACTCGCGAATCGGGACTGCGCAATCTGGAGCGGGAGATTGCGGCGATCTGCCGCAAGGTGGCGCGCCGAATCGCCGCCGGTTCCAAGAGCCGTTATATCGTTGATGGCGACAATGTGCAGAAATATCTGGGTCCGCAAAGATTCTCGAAAGAAGTTCTCTCTCGCGGCGGACAGATTGGGGTCGTCCCCGGCTTAGCCTGGACCTCCGCCGGCGGAGAGATTCTCTTTATCGAAGCGACGGCAATGAAGGGAAAGAAAAATCTGACCCTGACCGGTCATCTCGGCGATGTTATGAAAGAATCAGCCATGGCGGCGCTCTCTTATGTTCGAAGCCACTGCGAGAAACTTGCGATTGAACCGGATTTCTGCGAAAGTCACGAGATACATATTCATGTCCCCTCCGGCGCCACTCCCAAAGATGGTCCATCCGCCGGCATCACCATGGCAACAGCCCTGGCATCGCTTCTGACCGGACGTCCTGTCAAGCCGTACACCGCCATGACCGGCGAGATAACGCTGCGCGGCGATGTTCTTCCTATCGGCGGTCTCAAAGAGAAACTCCTGGCGGCGTATCGTGCCGGTATCAAGCGGGTAATCCTGCCGGAAGAAAATCGAAAAGACCTGGTCGAAATTCCGCCGGAAATAAAGAAGAATATCAAAATCATTTTCGTCAAAAATGTCGGACAGGTGCTGGAAAATGCCCTGGAAAAAAAGCCGGTGGCAAAGACCGGCAAATCGCGGAAGGCTTAAGTCTCAAGTCCAGTATATTTGCAGGATATGAAACTGGTAAACGCCGAAATCATGCGCGCTATCGATAAAGAGACTATCGAAAAACGCGGCATAGCCGGTCCCCGGCTTATGGAAAACGCCGGGAAGGGGATAGCGGAGCAAATTCGTGATAAAGTCCTGTTGGGCAGAACCGGAGCCTCCTTTGCGATTTTTTGCGGAAAGGGGAATAACGGTGGCGACGGTTTTGTCATTGCGCGGTATCTTCACCAATATGGCAACAAAGTCGCTATCTTCTTCCCCGGTCCATCTGAGGCTCTCTCTGATGATGCCCGTCTGAATTACAATCGTGCCATTGAAGAAAAAATCGAGATTAATGAACATAGAAGCAGCGGCGACCTGCCGTCAAAGTTAGACTGTGATTACATCATCGATGCCATCTTCGGCACCGGCTTCTCCGGCGTTCCCAAAGGAATTCTCTCTGAAATCATCAGTTATATTAATAAGCAGGGGAAAGCGGTTGTCGCCGTCGATTGCCCATCCGGTCTCAATGTCGATACCGGTCAGCACGAGGGTGCAGTAGTTCACGCCGATTACACCTTCACACTGGCGCTTCCAAAATTTGGGCTGTATCTCTCGCCGGGACGCGAACTGGCCGGCATTGTCGATATCGTGCCGATTGGTACCCCCGATGACGTAATCGACTCTTTCCGTATCAAAGAGAATCTCATCACACCCAATCTCATTAAGTCACTCTTGCCGCAGCGGAAACCGGATGGTCATAAAGGGGATTTTGGCAGGCTCTTCATCCTCGCCGGTTCTACCGGGCTGACCGGCGCTGCGACCTTATGCGCTCTCGCCGCCGCCCGCAGCGGCCTGGGGCTGGTGACTGTCGGCTGCCCGGCATCTCTCAATTCTATTCTCGAGATGAAATTGACGGAGCCTATGACCTTTCCGCTGCCTGATATCGCCGGCAAGGGAGTCCTGGCGTTGCGTGGGCTGGGAGAAATAAGGCAGAGAATAAAAGAAAGTGACGCTCTTGTTATCGGTCCCGGTGTGGGACGGCATCACGAAACAAAAGAATTAATCCAGCGGCTGGTCTCCTCACTGGACAAAGTCGCCATAATTGACGCCGATGGTCTCAATGCCTTTGAAAAAAATCGCGCGGCGCTGGAAGGGAAACATCCCCAATTGGTGCTGACCCCCCACCCCGGCGAATTCCGGCGCTTAATTGATGAGGATATCCCATCCAACCTTCCTGCCCGCTTCGACCTGGTGCGGAAATATGCCGCAAAGTTCAATTCCGTCATTGTCCTCAAAGGCTCGCCCAGCATTGTGGTCGATACCAATGGCGAGTTGTATCTCAATCCTGCCGGTAATGACGGCATGGCGACCGGCGGGACCGGTGACGTGCTCTCCGGTATGATTGGCTCATTTCTGGCGCAGGGCTTGGGCCCTCTGCATGCCGCTTTGTGTGGAGTCTATTTGCACGGACTGGCCGGCGACCTTGCCGCTTCCGAACTGGGCAAACGCTCCCTTATCGCCGGCGACCTGGTCGATTTTCTCCCTGATGCCTTTTCAATTATTGAGAACTGACCTCAAACTCTATTCCGCCTGATTATCTCTTATACCCGATATCGCGCAGGAATTTGTGTCGCTTCTGCTTGTCTTCGCTTCCCTCGATACCCTTCGGCGGGAATCCGTCTATGACTCCCATCACTCCGCGCCCCTGTTTATTCTCCGCGATAATCACAGTCAAAGGATTGGCGGTGGCGCAGATGATATGACAGACCTCAGGTACCATCTTGAGCCGCGGCAGAAAATTTATCGGGTAACCGTTGCGCATATAAATAACAAATGTATGTCCGCAGGCGATATCTGATGCCGCCTTTTCCGCCATTTTGACCAACTCGGGGTCATTCCCTTCGGTTCGAATCAGGCAGGGGCCCGACGCTTCACAAAAGGCGATGCCGAACTTCACGGCGCTGGAGGTTCCCACCATCACCTCGTAGATATCCTCGACCGTTTTAATAAAATGGGTCTGCCCCAGAATGATATTGGCATCTGACGGGATAGTAATTGCGATTTCTTTGAATTCCATTATATGACTCCTTTCT
>JBFMEF010000136.1 GCA_040753495.1 Candidatus Zixiibacteriota bacterium | reverse complement strand
GGCGACGGCAATTTCCTGATGGGGGTCATTGGCGGCGGCGCCGAAGCCGGGAAAATGTTTCAGGCAGGAGAGTATGCCGGCGCGACTGGCAATCTTTATAGCTTTTTCGATGAAGGGAATCACCCGTGCCGGGTTGCTGCCGAAGGTGCGCCCTTCCAGGCAGCGGTTCTCGGGATTAATCTGTAGGTCTGCCACCGGACCGAAGAAGAGGTTTACGCCGAGGGAGTGAAGATAATAAGCGGCGCGGCCGAACTGCTCGGAAAAGAGCTCGAGATTGGCAAGCCGTCCATATTCGGCAGGGGAATCAAACTCCGCCGGCGCTCCCCGGAAACGGCAGACCCGGCCTCCCTCCTGGTCTACGGCAATGAACGGTATGACCGAGCCGGCTGAAATGATAGATTTTATAGAGCTCTCCGCCATGATATGAGGATTGGCATTTTCCTCAAACAGAATTACTCCGCCGACATTCTCGGTGTTGACAAATTCCAGAAATTCATCGGACGGTTCGGGAGTATCGAACCCGCAGAGGATAATCTGTCCGATTCGCTCAATCATATCACACAAACCAGGTTTTTCCCGGCGCCCTTGGCGCGATACAGCGCCTGGTCCACCACCGAGAGGATTTCATCGTGCGATTTGCCGTTCTCCGGGAAGGAAGTTACCCCCACGGAGACGGTAACTTTCAATTCGGGAATATTGCCGCCACCACCAAAAGTCGATTCTTCAATCTGCTGGCGAATCCGTTCGCCGATACGGGCGACCTCCACCTGCGGTGTCTGCGGCAGTATTATCACAAACTCTTCTCCGCCATAACGGCAAAAGATGTCAACATCCCGGATACATTTTTTGACGACGGCGGTAATACCTTTCAATACTAAATTACCGACTTCATGGCCATAAGTATCGTTGAATTTCTTGAACCAGTCAACATCAAGCATAATTAGCGATAACGGCAGGCTGTAGCGCGCGGCGCGGCGCTGCTCTTCTTTGAGCTTATCCGCAAAATAGCGGTAGTTGTAAATCCCGGTCAATTCATCGGTTATGGTAAGCTCTTCCATCCGATGATGGAGGAGGGCATTTTCGATAGCCATAGCGGCGGAGCGGGCGACGACCGTGAGCAGCTTTTCATCTTTCTGATTGAAGATTCCCGCCAGGGGCGATTCGGCAATAAGGGCGCCGACCGGTTTGCCGTGCGCCACCATCGGCGCCAGCATAACACAGCGAGTGCTGGTCCGAAGCGGCAGGTAATCGCTGCGCCCCGAAAGGTCGCTAATGGTTATGGTATCCCCTTTCTGCACCGTGGCTTGTATCAGCTCCTGGCGATTGCTGTCGACTGCCTTGAGATGGAAATTTGATTGCCCTGCAATATTGCGACCCCGATAGATGAAATTCCCGCCGGGTCCAATCAGGAGGACGGCGCTGGCGGGATACCCCATTAAGTCGCCGGTGATATGTACGGTCGTCTCTATAACCCCGTCAACATCAAGAATCCCCGCCAGGGCGCGCGTGTTCTCATAAATCATCTCCAGATTAGCCTGCGATTTTTCCAGTTCCGAGGTGCGCAGATTGAGGGTGTCAAAGAGGTTAAGAAGACGTCTTTCCGAGCGGCGAATATAGTCGGAGACAAATGAGATTGCCAGCACCAGAAACCAGGCAAAACCGACTCGCAAAAGCAGGGGGACAATATGCGATGGATGAATATCCGGCGTGACCAGATATACATAAGTTATCGAGACGATTCCGGTCAGAATCATGGTGACCGGCAGGGTCAGCATGTAGGCGGAAAACGCCACTGTCAGATAGTAAAGAAAGTAGAAATCGGAGTGATATCCGCCGGAGAGACGGACCAGAATAGAGACAAAAATCATGTCGAATATGACAATGGAGAGGTACGGTTTCTTGAGGTCATATTTCCCATTTTTGACCAGATACCAGAAGATGAGCATCTGCACGGCGAAAGTGATAGTCAGTATGGAAAGCAGGTAATAGTTATTCTGGGAGATTTCCTGGAAGAAGAAAATCCATCCGGTGGCGACCACGGTCAGCAGCCGTGAGATCAGGAAGATGCTGTCGACTCGCGGAAGAAGGGTCTTGCCCTTGTCCTGAAATATCTTCATAAAAATATTTATAGCCGTGCTCTGGGTCTCAGCAAAAGCCGACACCTTTCGTTACTTTATCGGCAGTTTGCCGCTTTTATTTATTGATACTTAAGGGATTAAGACGAAAAAGGTCGGCTGGGACGCGCCCGCCAGATCGGCGCCGCTTTCCGCAGCGATTGGGTGATGACGCCAACCGAGAGAAGAAGAAGTATAATATCGACTATCGATAGTATCAGATTCCGGTCAGGGATATAGTCGTTGAAGAGGGCATAAACCAGGGAGGCGATGGTTGTGACCACCATAATGACGGCCGGAATGAGGGTGAACCAGCTTTTCTTGCCGGCGAGATTGAGCCAGACTGTAACTGCTATCAGGGTTAAGGCGGCAAGGAGCTGATTGCTGGCGCCGAAGACAGGCCAGATGAGACGGTAGCCGTTGGTGACCGCCAGAAAGAACATCAGCGCCACCGCGATTCCGGAATTGAACCAGTAATTGCGCAAGAGAGCCGGCGAGGTCTTAAAAATGGCGCGCCAGAGTTCTTCCAGAATATACCGATTCAGCCGGACGGCGGCATCAAGAGTGGTGACCACGAAGCCTTCCACCATAAGGATACCGATAATGGCGCCCAGAGCGACGGTAATTCCGAAGGCGTTATGCAGGAGCGAGCCGACCGCCAGAGAGAAGGCGAGAATCGGGTTGCCGGAACCGGCGGCAGGCCAGGTAATTTTTAAGTAATCACTCATGCTGAGCGATGAGGCAACCGTAACAATCACCAGAACCGCCAGAAGCGACTCCAGAATCATACCACCGTATCCAATAGTGCGCGCTTGCGATTCGGAGCTTATCTGTTTGGCGGTAGTCCCTCCCGCTACCAGAGAGTGAAAACCGGATATCGCGCCGCAGGCGATTATGATGAATAGCATGGGCCAGACCGGTCCCATATGGGCATTCCCCTCCTGAAGACTCCAGGTTGGCATATTCGTAACGGCGCCACCCACACCGGTAATAATTATTCCCAGAAGCATCGCGGCGATGCCGCCATAGAGAATCTGCACATTGATAAAATCGCGAGGCTGAAGTATAGTCCAGACCGGCAAACCGGAGGCGAAAAGGACATAGATGGAAAGAATCACCATCCAGGTGAAACCGGGCAGACTCATCGGAATTTCGAAGCCGACATAAATGGAAAGAGCGCATATCAGGGCGGCGAGAAGAAAGGAAAGAACGGTATTCAATCTCTTTTTGAAAATCAGGTACCCCAGAAGAGGGGCGCAGAGAGTAATGATGATTACTGAAGTCGAGGCAATCCCCCCGACTACACCCATTTGCTGCCCATCTACGAGGCGGGTTTTAAGCAGGGTCTGTTGGGGTGAAAGCCCGAGGCTTTCCACAGGCCAGATAGAGGTTAAAGAAATGGCGGTCAGGGAGAGAAACGCCGATGTAACCAGCACGAGCATTATACCGGTAAAACTGATGAACATAAGAAACCCGTAATCGCCCAGCGCCTTGCGGGCGATTTCAGCCATCGAGGAGCCCCCTTCCCGAATTGAAGCGAAAAGGGCGGCAAAATCATGCACCGCTCCAAAGAAGATTCCCCCTATGATTATCCAGAGCCAGGCCGGTCCGACGCCATAGAGGATTCCCAAGGTTGGTCCTATAATCGGTCCGGCTCCCGCTATAGCCGAGTAATGATGGGCAAAGAGCACCGGCAGACGAGTCGGGACATAATCGACCCCGTCATTGTTTACCACCGCCGGCGTTTTCCGGAAGGGTTCCACCCCCAGTTTCCGGGATAGCCAGCTCCCGTAACTGCGATAAGCGATAATCAGAAGAATAATCGACGGGACCAGAAGAATCAGAATATTCATACACTTTTATGTTGCCAAAACGAGACTAATATTAAATAATATAAACCGCGGAATCATTATGCAATACAATTCCTTAGAGATTCATTCAGAAACTGTTTCCGCCAAAACACGTAATGATAGTATAGCAAACCATCTGAAGTGAGCGAGATAGAATGCGTCAGCGGTTCATAATTTTTACGGCCTTGGGGCTTCTGCTTTTGGCGACCGCCACCGCATTCCCGTCAGAATTTTTCAGCCGCAAGACCGTTACAGTGCCGCGTCAGGATGAAATCAGAGACGATATCTATATATTCGCCAATTACGGGAAAGTTAACGGCAAAGTTTACGGCGACCTGACCGCCTTCTGTTATGACATCAACAGTTCCGGGGAGATTTTCGGAAATGTCAATCTCTTCGCATACCGCGTTGGCATTCTGGGAGCGGTCGAAAAGAGCGCCCGTCTTTTTGGGAATTATGTCAGCATTGACGGCAATATCGGGAATAATGTTGTCTGCTTCGGAAACGAAATCGGGATAGGGGAAAAAAGCATTATTGCCAGAGACCTGACCGCCGGCGGCAACAAGATTACCGTTGACGGCACGGTCAAAGGGAATGTCAAAATCGATGGCAGCAGTGTCATTATCTCCGGTAATATCGAAGGAAATGCTGATATCACCACCGAGAATCTAATCATCATTCCTCCCGCGCAGATTTCGGGATACCTCCATTACACTTCGCCAAAAGAAGCCTCCATTGAGCCCGGCGCCAATATTCTGGGCGGTCTGGAGTGGAATCTTCCCAAAGAAGGAGACAAAGACGAAGAAAAGGACCAGTTTACCGTTTTCTCGCTGATACTTCGCTTTGTTCTCTTCGGAATGGCGCTTATCACCGGTCTGGTGATGATTTTTCTGTTTCGCGAGCATACTCGCGAGTCGGTCCTGCAGATTGAAAACAATTTTTGGGTGACGCTGGCAATCGGCTGTCTTTCTTTCATCGTCTTCACCGCCGGAGCGCTGGTCCTGATGATACTAATTGTTTTCATCCCGATTGCAATTTTCCTCATCTGCCTCGGCCTGGTGCTTTTCTATGTCGGCAAGATTTATCTTTCGATTCTGGTCGGAAGAAAACTCCTCGCCCTGCTGAGCCAGGGGAGGAATCATGCCATTGGCTGGGAGTTGCTCCTGGGACTGATTGTCCTGAGCCTGCTTTTCCTGGTGCCATACCTCGGTTGTCTGGTCTATATATTCGCCTTTCTTATAGGGATTGGCGCTGCCATCGGAGGATACAATGCCTTGATGCGCAGATTCCGTTCGCTCGTATCCGGCGCCGCCGGAAACGCCCCCTCGGCATCGTAACTTCTATCTTAATCTGAAATAATCGTTGTTGAGAACTCTCATCATCAGCATATTTTTGATATCCAATAAACTAAATCCATAAAAAACGCCGGCATACGCCGGCGCCTGAAAATATCGGGAAAAGGACCGCTGGCTCTCTATTTAGGCTCCAGCAGATAGATTTTTCCATCGGGAAAATCAAGCTTCACCGGCATCCCTTTGCGAAGAGTCTCCGAAGAAAGTTTCTGCGCCTGTGGATTTTCGCCGGAGAGGAGGTCAACCATTTTGATTTTAGCGGAGGCGATTCCCAGTTTTCGCAGGTCAACCCGGATTATCACTTCGCGGCTGGCTGTATTGGCAAGAGCGGAGAGTTCCCCGGGGGGAGGGGCTACGACATAGAGAACCACCCGCTTCTCGGCGCGCTGCACCGAGAGGTCAACCGATGGGTCGGAGCAGTAGAGCAGGGAAGAAAGGTCGTTCTCGGCCAGAAGCGACTCGATAAAACCCAATTTGTTATGGTCACCATCCGAGCCGATATTGAAAGAGAAGAGATAGAATGTCCCTTTATATCGGGAAGAGGCTACGCCCACATTCTTCTTGCTGGCGGTGGCTATTTTCTTGGCTTTGGAATCGGTGGTCAATATATGTCCATAAACGGCCGCGGTAAATTGGGTATGTTTCAGTTTTATCTGGTCCACCCCGTAATTGAGGGCGGTTTTGATTCTCATATGACGGCTCAGCACCAGGCAGTCATGGAAATTTTCATCGAAACGGGGCATCAGTCCGCAGGCAATGACATTGACTCCCCTCTTGACCAGCTCCACAATCGCGGTCTGCATCGCCTCCGGCAAAAATTCAGCGGTCGGTAGTATCACCAGGTCGTACTTGCTGAGATGTTCCGGGTCCATAGTCTCACTGACATCATACTCCAGTTTCAGGCGCATCAAATCGCGGCAGATGCCGGCGATAGAGTCGCTCAACAGCCGCTCGATATACTCGAATTGCTGGGGGCTGTCCAGCAGCCGAATCCATTGGTAATGGCGGTTTCCTACCACGCAGATTTTTCGGGCGTTTTCGAGCTCATGAATCTTGGCGCTCAAAATAGAGGCATTGAATTGCCGGATGACCTCATACCCGCTGGAGATAGTGCCATCCTTGGCAAGCGGCGCGCCATACCAGTGGTCGCGGTCAACAAACATATAATGATTGAACCCCTTAAAGCCGGAAACCAGCCCCGCCACGAGGTAGAATTTGCGGAGACCATCGGGATAATGCCGCGGCGCCGCCTGCAGTTCTTTTTCAGTGGCCGGAGCCCCGGAAATGTACGATGACGCCCAGGCGAATTGGTACTCTCCCTTAAGATAACGCCCCTTCTGGACCAGGTCGAAATAACTCCCTTCGGGAAGAACATTGACTCCGAGCATCGGCTCATATTCTTTGGAAGAGAGGTCAAAAGCCGGTAGAATATCGCCGGGGCGAAAGTAAAGCGAACGGAAAAAGAGAGGCGACACGGTGTAGGATTTGAAAATCTCCTGCAGGGTGGCAAGGTAGGTCTTGAGAATATATTCCCGGAAGCGGAACCAGTCGAATACCTTGGGAAGTTCCTTGGTCTCGAGACGGGAAAAATTGCGGGGCGGTTCCACTTTATCAAAACTCTCCGCTTTTTCCTTATATAACTGGTTCAATTTCTTGATATCCTCATAACGGGATGCCAGAAATCCGGGATAATGCTTGGCAAGCATATCGGGATTGAAATCGGCCGACCCCGGGTCGAGATACCGCCCAAAAGAGGTTTCGTAGTCGAGCTCGACCATGAAGACCGGGCCCCGGGGATGTATATAATTCCGGGTAGTCTCAACCAGCGCTTTGAAGTAGTTGCGCAGGTAGTGCTGAAAGGTGGTATGCAGATAACTGGGCAGGAAACCGCCGGGAACGCCGGCATCATCATTCAACCGCAATTCCTGACCTTTGGCATCACGAGCATAAATCTTGAAATCATTAAAAAGAAACTGCGGCAACCCGCCATTAGGCCACTGCCCGCCGATTATCGGTCCCGGTCGGAGGATTACTTTGAAACCGAATTCCCGCGCTAACTCCAGAAAGACTATCAGGTCCTTGCGCGGGTCGCTGAATCCGGAAAAATCAATATGCTTGTTGGCATCCTGATGAAGATTCCAGGGGACGGCCGAGGAGATAATCCGGAAACCGGCCCTTTTAATTCTTTCAAAGCAGATCGACCAGTATTTCTTATCAATACGGAAATAATGCATCTCCACCGAGAAGGGATAATAAGTTTCTTTACCTATGACGAACTTGTTATCTGTGACACCTAACATATAAAACCTTATCTTTCAACGGGTTATACAAAAAGACATTCCATTGAACAAGAGCAATCTTAAGTAAAATGGAGGAATAAGTCAATAAGATTTCTCGGAGAGGTCTATATTTAATTCTGTTAGCGCCAATCTAATTTCTGTAAATCTATAATATATAATAGATTACGCAGTAATAAAAACAGAAAACTGTCAACAAGATTTCCACAATATTGTTGACAGCCCGTAATCTGTTGATTTATAGACGATTACAAAGATACGTTTGATAATTTCGGCTTCGACTTGTATTGTATTGGGAAACAATAAGATAAATAAAAAGCCCTCGACCTCGGCCGAGGGCTCAAGATTCCGATTTTAACCAGATTACTTAAGAAGCATCAGCTTCTTGGTGCTCTGGAATTTCTCCGCTTCTATACGGTAGAAATAGATACCGGTGGCAACCACTGAGCCGTTATCGGAGGTGCCGTCCCAGGTGACCTGATAGAAACCGGCGGGGAGCTCCTTGTCCACCAGAGTCGCTATCCTCTGACCGAGGATATTGAAAATGCTCAGGTTGGTCATGGAGGCTTTGGGAAGCGCGAATTCAATCACGGTGCTGGGATTAAACGGGTTGGGATGGTTCTGCTCCAGGGCATATTCTATCGGGAGTAGTTCCGAATTATGCTGTCTGACATCAAGAGCCGGGTCTTTCACTTCAAAGCAGATCGGTCCGTCGCTTTCAAAATGGTAAGGGATATCGGCTCCCTGGTCATCGCCGAAAGCCCAGTCAAATGAGGGGTCGCCGGTGATGGCTGAATCGATACAGAAAGTTCCGGGGGCATCAATCTGATAATGAATCTCATAGAAAGCGGTAGCGCCAAGGGTGGGCGGGAATCCAACGCTGGAAGCAAAGGCATGTCCAAAATAATCGGGCAGGGTGCCATCAAAGTTGTCCGTCTTGAAAGCAAAGGGCCAATCAGTCGGGCTTCCAAACAGACCCCAATAGGTGGTATTGTGGAAGCCGTTCTTAAGGGCGACGTTGTTATATGGCGCGGGAAGCACCGCCCGGTCAGTGCCGGCCGGAGCATCAACTTTCGTAACTGTGGTGATATCAGGGGAAGTAAATTCCAGCGTGAAACTTCCGCCCAGCATGGAATCGGTGGCCGCAGCCGTATAATTCCAGATAATCTCAATGTAAAACGGCTGACCCTGGGGGATCTTCATAACTCCGTTGTCGTCCCAGAGCTGCGGAATATTGACCGTCATATCAAGGTTTCCGATGGCGAGGACAGACGAGGCGGTAAGAAGGAATAGGGCTAAAAACCCTACCAACAAACTTCTTCTCATTTCCAACTCCTATTTTTTATTTTTCCATTTTCGAAAAGAAAGTTGCCGGCTCAAAGAGATCAAACTACTCACTGAACCGACAGTCCTATATTCAATATCACTTTAACAATTAGCTATACTCTCCTGTTCACCTCCCTCTTGTTTAACAAGTCCATCCTCCCTGTCGGACTCATACTTATAGGGACTCCTCAGGATGCCATTATAAGACCTCCCGAAATATTAGTCAACTAAAAAAAGCTCTAAATTCTATCAGTCTTCCTCCTTCGCAAATCATAGCGGAGGCGGCGGGCCATCCTTAAACAGATAACTAATCAGGTAGGTGGCATCAAGTATATTTATACCACCGCTGGCGTTGGCGTCACCGGCATAAGAATCCGGCGTCGGGCCATCCTTGTACAAGAAACTGATAATATAGGTAGCATCAAGGATGTTAATAACGCCGTTGGTGTTGGCGTCGCCGCGCAGGTAATTGGCGATTACTATCTTCCCCCGTTTGAAGGCCGGGGTGTAAGAATTTACAATGGAATAAAGTTGTACATGCGAGGTCGATATCTCGGTAGTGTCGATAGTTATTACCTGCGGGCTGGGAACAGATGAGGCGGCAATGACATAGATATTCAAAATGGCGCCGGTGCCCGGGTCAAGATAGTTGGAGCCGCTGGTGGTATTGGAAGACAGACGGAACCGGAAACGGAGATTAGTCGGGTCATACGTCAGGGGATTGACTTCCTGAAAATAAGAAGTCCGCAGACCGGTGACCGAAAACGGATTGCTTGCCCAGAGGTCAAGATAGGTGGCATCGCTGAATTCAATCGGCAGCATTATCTGTTTTATCTGAAAGAAATTGGTCAAACGTATCGGCACGACTATGGTATCGCCGGGTCGAGCGACAATAGAATCGACCTTAAGGGTATCCTGAATAACCATCACCAGCCGGGGATAGGTCCTGGTATGGGTGCCTTTTGGAACTGTTCCGGTCAAGGAAACATTATATAGTCCCCACTGCGTGTAAGTATGGCTCGGATTCTGGTCGGTGGACGAGCCGCCATCGCCAAAATCCCAGAGCCAGGAGGGAGCGGTAATGGGAGATATATCAGTGAAGTCAACGGTCAATGGCGCCAGTCCGACCAGAACCGGTCCGGCGGTGAAATTCATATTGGGCAGGCTGGTCAAGGAAGAGCAGACATTGATTCTTCCTGAGCCGAGTTGTCCCGGATAGAGAGGATTATAGATATCGATATCGTCGGCATGATTCAGGATAACAGTATCTATCTGCTGTTTGCGGAGGCTGGGCATATGCGACTTGATGAGCGCGGCAAGACCGGCAACATGCGGAGCCGCCATCGAGGTGCCATCAAGATAGGCATATACGGCGGAGCCATGATTGGAATAGGTGTTATAGATACTTACACCGGGCGCCGAGACATCAATCCAAGCGCCATAATTGGAGAAGGAGGCTTTGGCATCGCCGGAGGTGGTTGCGGCGACCGAGAGGGAGACCGGATAACCGTTATATGTGTAATAATCAAGGAAGTCGGAGGTGCTGTTATCGTCATTGCCGGCGGCGTGCGTTATGACAACTCCGGAGTCGTTGGCACGGTTGCAGGCGGTCCGCATAGCGGGGGTATCGGCGGCGCCCCAACTGGCATTGATAACACAGGCTCCCATTCGGGAGGCATAGTCGATAGCGGTGGCGCAGTTAGCGGTATTGACATAACCGCTCTCATATCCGCCGTTGGGATTGACACCGGAACCACCGACCCGAAGGCACATAATCCTGGCGCCGGCATACGTTCCCAGTCCTCCTCCCCAGCCGCCCGCTAAGCCGGCGACACCGGTAGAATTATTCGTTGTCGCTCCGGCAATGCCGGCACAGTGGGTGCCATGGCCATTATAATCGGTCGGGTTGTTATCCGGTGTCCCGCAATCCTCGCCGGTCCAGCAGGTGATCCCGCTAAAACCGCTGAAGAAATCGTATCCAATAAGGTCATCGACAACGCCGTTGCCGTCATCATCAATCCCATTGACATCTTCGGAATCAAAAACCACCATATCATCATCGAGGTCCTCACCCGGGTTGACCCAGATTTTGTCTCTCAAATCTGGATGGGTGAAAAGCACGCCGCTGTCGATGATGGCGATTTTGGCGGTATCGGTGCTCTTCTGAATATCCCATCCGGCCGGCGACATCGTTTTCGGCGGCGCCCACTGCATACCATAATACTGGTCATTGGGGACAGCCCGCACCGGTATCGCCCAGACGGGAGAAACGGTCTTGATATTGGGATTTTGCCGCAACTCGCCGATGATAGAATTTATATCCGCGGCTTCATTGAAAAAGAGCTCATAGAACCTGGACATATCATCATCGCCCTGGAGAGCATCTGCCCCTTCCCGCCAGGGAAACATGGCGACCGCCTCCCGAACCTGATATTTGCTGAAGACCTGGTCGAGCGACGGCACCCCGAGACTGAGAGTCCCGAACCCTTTCGCCATCGTCTTGGTATTTACATTTTTTTCAAACTGAACTTCCAGCCGACCCGGCATCAAAATCGGACTTTCATCTCCCTGGAGGTCATAGGTTTGTCCCTGCGCCAGCGAGATAGTCAAAAGCAGCGCCGGCAGCAGGAAGGTTACGACCCGGGGAAGACCATACCGGTGGTTCATAGTTGCCTCTCTTTGCATATGAATAAATCTACTCTTATCGCACGTTATTATATCGTAAAGCGATTACATTCAATATTATTGATTAGAACCGTCAGTTAGCCTTATCGGTTCGCTTAAAAATCTATTTTCATAACTTTGTTATCGGTCAAAATCACAGCATTTCCATGGCGGCGGTGTGAGGTACTGTCTCCCCCCTCGCTAAACTTGCCCCGTTAGCCCCTATCCGTGACAGAATAATACAGGAATCCCGCCATGAGGCGGGATTCCTGATTTTTGAAGCCTCACTGACTACTGAAGTCAGTGAATTTTCTGACAATTACGGTCCGCAAACCGGAGCCGGTCCACTCTTGAAGCGGTAAGCAATGATGTAGGTAGCATCAAGAATGTTGATGGTACCGTTACCATTGGCATCGGCTTCCTGCAAGCATCCCGGAGCCGGACCACCCTTGAAGCGATAGGCAATGATGTAAGTCGCATCAAGAATGTTCACGGTGGCGTTGTTGTTGGCATCGCCGGGCAGGTTGCAGCAGTTGCCGCTGATGGTAATCTGAATGGTTTCTTCATCCCATCCTTTGCCATCAGTGACATAGAAGGAGACATTGTAGGTTCCGACAACCGGGGTCGGCCAGTTGAAGGTTCTGGTGCCAGGCGTGAAAGTAGCGCCGGCAGGAACACCCAACGCCGAGTAGGTCAGAGCGTCATTTTCAACATCGGTGGCCGGACCAATAGTAAAGGTCAGAGCCGCAGTTGTCGTTCCGCTCTTGTTGCCGATAGCCGGCAGTATTGGCGGCCAGTTGATATACTTGGGAGCCGGGAAGGCAATGGAGTGGCCCGTAAAGTTGAAGATACTCGGACGAGCCGCAATCCAGGCTTTCGCCTTATCAATGGTCGCCTGCAGACCGGCGGCGCCGCCGTTATACTCGGTCGCTAAGATCTTGACGAAGACCAGAGTATCGGTCGCTCCCAGATCTCTCTGCGGAGTATAGAGGGCGCACATATTCAGGTCAACATAGACCGATTCCGGATCGGCAAGGTTGGGAGTCCAGTTCTCATAGCCGGAGAAAGTCCGCAGTTTGTTATAGAGCGGACCAGGCTTGAAGGAACCGGAACCATCCTGCCAGTACGGGTTGTGGCCTGTGAAGATACCGCGAACGTTGTCAAAATCATCGGCAACGCCGGTATAGGGCTTCTTGTAACCGTCAACATAAGCGAAACCGCCCATACGCAGATCCTGGTCAACGCAGTTGTTGGTCAGAAGACCCTGCGCGGTATCGTCATGAACTTCCTCGCCGAAGCAGTACATCAACTGACGGCTGAAGTCGAAGCCGGAGGAGTTGTCAACGCCGGTATCGGATGGAACATCCCAGTCCATCATCTCACCGACCATAACGCCGGTGATGGTGGCGCCGGTACGGTTAAAGTAACGGACGGCCTGAATGATGAAGGAGGCGGAATCGGCATGCTTGGATGCCCAGTACTGCGACTGCGCGCCGATGGCGGAATCCTTGGAATAATAAGTTCCGGTATATCCCCAGGTGTAATCCGGATAGGTAGTGGAATCGACAACTATCACGGTCTCCACCGGACGCCATCCGTCACCGCCGAGCCAGTCCGCATCCCACATGTAGGAGTTGAGGACAGTGTCGGTGCCTTTCAGGCGAATGATATACGGGGAAGCGTCATAGAGATAAATCTTGGCGTTGGCATTGGCGCCGGTGATGTTGTTGGAGGTGTCGCAATCATTGAAGAAATTGAGGCACCAGCCATCCTCACCGCCACGGCCCATGTTACCGGCATTGTTGAAGTAGACTCTCTTATTGGCGGTGCGAATCTCAGCCCATCTCGGACGGGAGAGTTCGGAGGCGACAATAAGATGAATCTGCATGGTATCGGGGCTGCCAAAGAAGTTACCGGAAAAGATAAGCAGACCTTCATAGGCATGCGGGCCGGTAGCGATAACGCCGCCCTTGTTCAACTGCACCGTCATATTATGAAAGTTATTCGGGAGCAGGTGAGAAACGGTGGTCGGCAGGTTGGTCACACCGAGCCAGTCGAAATTGGTACCGGTCAGTTTCACCGCTGTGACGCTGGTGACTGTCATGGTGGCGTTACCGACGTTCTCAACCTTCACGACGGTGTCTTTCTGGACACCAGGGAGAGTAAAGGTCGGGTCGTCAACATCACTGGGCGAAAGAGCCAGCACCGGGTTCGGAATCGGGTTGATACAGGGCACGCGGAACCAGCGCATCGGGTTGACCGTCCAGACACCGGCATCCTGCACGGCGCCGCCAGGATATCTGTCGTTAACATAGAAGACATCCATGAACTTGTTGCCGGCATAGGAACCGGAGGGGTCAACAATGGTCACACCGGTGAAGTTGCCGGTGGTGGTCATACCGTAGCGGGAAATCGAAGCCCACATATCGGATTCGCAACGAGGAGCCAAACCAATGGTGTCGCACATGGGAGAATAGGTGTTGGTCAGGTTGCGCGGGATATCCCAGTTCAAACCGCTGTTATCGGAAACGGAAATATAGAGCTCGCCGTTGGCTGTTCCGCTGGAGTTATTAGCGGTCCAGTTGGAAATATGGCAGTCGTCATCGATGCCGTTTCTGATGTCGTTGAACTGAGTGAACAAGGCATAGAACTTACCATCGCACTCCGACAACTGCATCTTCACGATAGACATTTCGTTCCAGGCGCCGCCATGGCAGCCGTCTTCGGGAAGATCCCAGTTAGCATCCTTAATGGTACTGATGAAGTTCGGATACTGCTCCGTCCAGTGGAAAAGACGGCAGCCGAAGAAGTGCTGGAAGAGGCCATTGGACGCTTCACGGGCATTCCAGATAACATGGAGATAATTGTCGGTGCCCATGAGAGCGGAGGCGTCTGTATGCGCCAGCCAGCCGGTGGTGGAAGTATCAAACTTGGTAATGTTGACAGTGTTCCCCCAGGTGGCGCCGGCGTCGGTAGAAATCTTACAGAAGACGTCGTTGGCTCTCTGTCCCTGGTCGCGCCAGATAGTGTCGCCGGGGACGGCCGGATAGCCGCCAAACCAGACGAGAGCAACCTTACCGGTGGTCCGGGAGGAAGTCACGGTCTGGGCGATATCCTGCACACCGCCGATGAAGAGCGGCGGGTAGTCCCATTCGCCGGCATCAAAACCGCCGACGCGACGGAAATACATGATATTCTGCACGGCGCCCGCGGCGTCATGTGACTGCTGGGCGAAAACGTGCGTAATAGTGTCATTGTTAAAAATCTGGAAATCAATGTAAGGCCAGATATATTCATAATCGCCGAGGGCGTCGAATACATACTGCGCCAATGAGTCTGGTACACGGTAGCGATAAGCGCCGAAGAAGCAGGAGTTAATGTCATAGTCGAACCAGACAGTCGCCTGGAACGGCGGGGTCTCGCCCTGGTCATGGTGGTTGCCGATTACCGCCCGGCCATCGGGAGCCACATCAAGGCAGTAATAACCGGAGTAGTTGTTACCGGAACCAAGACGGGGGTGCACATCGCAACCGCCGCCCGCGGACGCATTAACGTGGATGAAAGTACCGGGAACCTGGTCACCATCCCAGACTTCGTATCCACCGCCACGGTCGCCGCCGAGGGTGGTATTGACCTGTTTCATCCAGAGGAAGTGAACCGACTGGGTGCCGCGCCAGTCAACATGACGGCCCATACGACCATTGTGCTGATAGTCATAGGTCGTGGTGCCGATCTGGAGACCGGGAGAGGCTGACGGAATCTGGTCGAAACCGAGAGACTGTCCCACGTCTTTGGTAACGGTCGCGCCAAAGACAGATTCGCCCCCAACCAGCGCCGCCGGCGGGACTTTGTCAATGGGCTTGACGTTCAAATGACGGAGATATTCTCTTTCAGCTCTCTTATCGGCGGCGAAGGATGAACCGGCCAGAAAAGCAACAATTAACAAGGAGATAAGAAAGATCGCCGATAATTTCCTTGTCATTTCTGTGCTCCTTTCAAAGAGATTAAAAGTTCCCAACTTATTCCCTAAATTTATTCCCATGGTCGAGTCTGAACAAATTTAGGTCCTTTAAAATAAAGTCATTCAGTTTCGTCGACTCGAAACTGCCAGACAATGTTGCGTCTGTCACCTCCCTTCCAAACACCTTATCACGGTCATAGGTATAAGGGACAAAAGTTTGAAAGCTACAAACGACCTATTCGTTTACAATTTGAGGCGTTATTCACGCCGATGCTGAAGTAATTTAGTCAATGGTATTACTACACAAGCGAAAGCCAAAGATTCGGCTTTGAAACATCCTACCCAACAAAGCAATTGCCGAACTTATTCAGCAAGCGAGTTAAAGAAGTAAGACCTTTTGGAAGGTCAAATTTTCCCTATTATCCAAAAACTCAGTAGCGCCTTAATAATAAAATTCAGGAGGCGGTTTGTCAAGCCTTTTTGGCGGTTGCGCAGAAAAAAATTCTGTGTGGAAGTTGCGAGATTGCAGCAGGTTATAAAAAAAGAGCCTCGCCGGAGCGAGGCCCTTTATCACCGAGAGATAAGGTCATCTTTCAGGAGGAGGGGGACCCTGCTTGTAGAAATAATTCAGAAGATAAGTAGGGTCACGGATGTCGATATTGCCGTCAAAGTTGATATCGGCCGCTTCAAATGATGCCGGGGGACGGCCGCCCTTATACAAGTAGTTGAACAGGAAGACCATATCGGAAAGGTCAAGGAGATTGTCGGAGTTGGCGTCACCCCGCAAGAATTCCACAATATTGTAGGTGGTGATGGTGGTATCGGCCAGTCCCAGCGGGTCGGTGACAATGAAAGTCACCTGGTAACTGTTGCCAAGTTCAATCGGCGGCGCCACAATCTGGTAGGTGGCTGAGCCATTGCCGGAATCAACAAAGGTGGCAAAAGGTAAAATCGGGCTGGCGGTGATTACCAGTGTCCCCAGGTCAGGGTCAACCGCCCTCAGGAGCGAAGTATGGAACTGATTGACGATGACCGGCTGGGCGCTGGGTGGAGTGGTGGTGAAATATGGAACCTGGTTGCCGGCTTCTATGACAGTAATATCGACCAGTTCGGTGTCGGCTTTGGAGCCATCGCTGGCAACGAACCCGACCTGATAAACTCCGGCCTGGGCAAAACTCGGGGTGAAGTTGAAGGTCTTGACATCAGGCGCCGCACCCGAGAAAGTGGCGTTTGCCGGCAGATTATAAGCCGAGAGAGTGGGACGGGTGCCATCGCCATCCGAAGCGCTCACTATAAAGGAGAGGTTATTACCTTCAATTACAGAGCGGTCTCCGATAGGATTGATGACCGGGGGCTGGTTGCCATTATAAACTAAAAACTGAGTTGGCGGGGTAACTGCCTGAGAATACTCGACGGCAGTTGGGAACCTTGAATCCCAGACTATCCACTGAACCGTATAGAAATTGGGATTAAGATTACCCTGAGTATAATCTGGAATGAATCGGCAAGTAAACCATAAGGTATCGGCAGTAGTGTAACTGCTGGTATCCATATTAAGAGCGAGTTGATAAGTGGGAGTGTTCAGCCGAACAAGAGGTGTCGTTCTGTCGGGGTCAATCGCAATAAACCTGAATATCAGCGTATCTCCTTCTATGCCAGATAAGTCATTACCCGCCACGGTCCTATAAATGGGCGCCAGATTGGAATCTCTTACTACAATATTCACGAAGTGCGAATCATATAACGCGGAATTGATAGCGTCACGGGCAAAGAAGAGAACCTGATAGTTGCCAGCGTCAAAGTTGTCGGTTTGCCAACTGAATACCCCCGAGCCATTGTTATTGTCAACAAAAGTGGCGCCGGCGGGAAGACCGGTGGCGCTGAGGTCAGGAGGGTCGAGGTCCGGGTCGGTGGCATTGATGGAAAAGGTCAAGAGGCGCATTTCCGTGGTAGCGGTGTCAGTAAAAGTGGTCGTGATAACGGGCGGCTGATTGCCGGCTTCTTCCACAATCAGAGTCACGTTAATCGAGTCGAGATAGACGCCGTCGGTGGCGATAATCAGGACGATATATGTCCCGGCCTGGACATAACTGGGATTAAATGTCAGGGTACCGGTGCCATCCCCGTTGTCGGCAAAAGTGGCGTTGGTCGGAAGGTCCTGAGCGGTCAGGGTCACGCCGATCTGGTCGGGGTCACTGGCGGTCACAGTGGTCACCAGAGTCTGTCCTTCAGTCACAGTCTGGGGCGGAACCGGGTCGATAACCGGCGGCTGATTGCCGGCATCGGCAACCTGAATGATTACCGGCTGGCTCCGAGTAGCATCGACACCGTCATAGGCTTCAAATCTGACCTGGTGTAAGCCGGCCTGAACATAATTGGGGAAGAAAGTAAAGAGGCCGCTGCCATTGCCGCTGTCGACGAAATTGGAGTTGGGCGGCGCAACCACAGTTCTAAGAATGACCGGTTGACCATCGGGGTCTGCCGCGCGGACGAGCATTTCGAGAGTATCCCCTTCGACAGTAACGCCGTATTGCGGGAGAAGAGTAAATACCGGCGACAGATTTTCGGCTACAACAGTAATCGGGACATCGCGGAATCCTGCCAGCGGAGGAACGCCCTGGTCGGTGGCGATGAAGCGGACAGTGTAAGCGCCGGGCTGGGTGTTGTCCGGAGTGAAAGAGAAAGTGCCGGTGCTGTTGCCGTTATCGACAAAGGAGGCATTTGCGGGAAGCCCCGACGCCGACATGAAGATGCGGGCCGTCGGATTAGGGGCGGTCAAGTCACGCGCCACCACCGTGAAGGTGAGGTTACGTCCGACCCGAACCCCGAAAGGACCGACCGAATCGATTGCCGGCGGCTGATTGACTTCAATAATGGTCAAGGTCATAGTATCGGACGCGGTCAGGCGCGGTAAGCCATTATCGCTGGCAAAGAATCTGATATCGTGCATGCCGGCATCGAAGAAGTCAGAGACAAAAGTGAAGACGGCGACGCCGTTGCCGCTATCGACAAAACTGTATCCGGTGAGGGAAGTGGAGACGCTAAACGAAATGGGGGTTGCCTCCGGGTCGGTGGCGGTGACGACCACTTCAAAGGTATTCCCTTCGTAGATGGAAGCATTGCTGACCGGGCTTATGGTTGGCGGCTGATTCCCCGGTTCCGTAACTGTAATCGTCACCTGCTCGGAGTCAGACAGGGTGCCGTCAGATGCTATGAAAAGGACCAGATAGACACCGGCCTGGGTGAAATCGGGGCTGAAATTAAAGGTGCCGGTGCCGTTGAGATTGTCGATGAAAGTGGCGTTGAGCGGCAGATTTTCGGCGGTAAGAGAGGGCGTGGTGCCGTCAAGGTCGGAGGCGCTGACGCCGAAATTGAGTGACGCTCCTTCGGCAACCGTGCGCGGTCCGATAGCGGCAAGCACCGGCGGCTGATTGCCGGCATCGGTAACGGTAATTGCCACCAGTTCGGAGTCGGAATCGACGCCGTCGGAGGCATAGAAAGTGATATTATAAACTCCGCTCTGGGTGAAAGTCGGTGTCCAGTTAAAAGTGCCGGTGCCGTTGCCGTTATTGGTGAAAGTGGCGCCGGTCGGAAGCGCCGAGGTGGTCAGCAGAGGAATGACGTTATCGGCATCAGTAGCCGTGACCACAAAATTAAGGTTGAGATTTTCGGTGGTGGAGCGCGGTCCAATCGCGGCCAGCACCGGCGGCTGATTGACATTGACCACGGTGATGGCAACCACTTCGGAATCGACCAGGATTCCATCAAATGCCTTGAAAGTTACCTGATAGACTCCGGCTTGAGTATAATCGGGATTGAAGTTGAAAGTACCGGTACCGTCAAGATTATCGGTGAATGTGGCGTTGGTCGGCGTGCCGGTAGCCGAGAGCGTCGGGATGGTAAGGTCAAGGTCAAAGGCCGAGATGGTGAAGTTCAGATTAGCCGCTTCATTGACTGTCTGAGGTCCGATGGGGTTGAGAACGGGAGCCTGATTACCGGATTCATTGACAGTAATTGAAACGATTTCGGAATCTATTTCGACGCCGTCAGAGGCATAGAAAGTTACAGAGTATAAACCGGACTGGGTGAAATCGGGAGTCCAGTTGAAAGTTCCGCTGCCGTTGCCGTTATCGACAAAGGTAGCGCCGGTCGGCAGGGCGGAAGTCGATAGCGCCGGGATGGTGATATCGGGGTCGCTGGCGCTGACGGCGAAATTGAGATTGGCTCCTTCGGCAGTGGAGCGTGGCCCGATTGTCGCCAGCACCGGCGGACGGTTGACATTGGTCACAGTTATACTGACAATTTCGGAATCAGCCAGGGCGCCATCGGAGGCGATAAAGGTTACCTGAAAGATTCCGGCCTGGGTGAAATCGGGGTTAAAGTTGAAAGTACCGGTGCCGTTGCCGTTGTCAGTAAAAGTGGCATTGGCCGGGGCATTGACAGCCGAGAGTGCCGGGATAGTCAAGTCGGCATCGGTGGCGCTGATACTGAAATTCAGATTCGCGCCCTCGGCGACAGTCCGGGGACCTATAGCGGCAAGAACCGGCGCCTGATTGCCGGCATCATTGACGGTTATGGTCACCCGCTCGGAATCGGTATCAACTCCATCGGAGGCGTAGAAAGTAATATTGTAGATACCGCTCTGGGTGAAATCGGGAGTCCAGTTGAAGGTTCCGGTTCCGTTGCCATTGTCGGTGAAGGTGGCTCCGGTCGGCAGCGGGGTCGACGTGGTCATCGTCGGCGTAACGCCATCGGCATCGGTGGCGGAGACGTTGAAATTGAGATTGGCATTTTCATTGACCAGCCGCGGTCCGATAGTCGCCAGCACCGGCGGCTGATTGACATTATTGACGGTGATGACCACCTGCTCGGAATCGGTATCGACTCCATCGGAGGCATAGAAAGTGATATTATATGTGTTGGCTTGAGTGAACGTTGGAGTCCAGTTAAATGTACCGCTGTTGTTGCCGTTATCGGTAAAAGTGGCGCCTGTCGGCAGTGGACTGGATGTCGTAAGAGTGAGAGGGACGCCGTCGGCATCGGTAGCAGTCACAGCGAAATTCAGATTGACACCTTCATTGACCGAGCGGGGACCGATAGTCGCCAGTACCGGCAGTTGATTGACGTTGTTAACGGTAATAACTACCTGCTCGGAGTCGGTATCGATGCCATCGGTGGCATAGAAAGTGATATTGTAAATTGCCGCCTGGGTGAAAGTCGGTGTCCAGTTAAAAGTGCCGGTGTTGTTGCCGTTGTCCGTGAAAGTGGCGCCGGTGGGACGGGCGGAAGTGGAGAGTGTCAAAGTGGTGCCGTCGGCATCGGTGGCAGTGACGGTAAAATTAAGGTTGACCCCTTCATTGGTGGAGCGGGGTCCAATAGTCGCCAGCACCGGCGCGGCATTGGCAATATATGTAAACGCGCCAACCAGGGTATTAGAAGCCAGACCGGAGGCGGTATTGGTGACGGTCACGTTGACAACACCGGTTCCGGACGGGGTCGTTGCAGTCAACCGATATGGAGAAACGTAAGTTCCTGTGACTGGTGTACTGCCAAAAGTGACCGTAGTTCCGCCCGGGTCGAACCCGGAACCATTGATGGTAACAAGCGTCCCGCCGGTATTGACACCGGAGGTGGGACTGATTGAAGCCAGTGTCGGCGCCAGGACATTGGTGGCGCTCACTGTCAGAATTGACGAATGCGGTCCCAT
>JBFMEF010000135.1 GCA_040753495.1 Candidatus Zixiibacteriota bacterium | reverse complement strand
TGGGGAAACTGTCGGGGGAGTTTGCTGTTATTATAAAATACGTATCATGAATCTTCAGGAGATTGGCTCAAAACCGGCAGGTATTGCCTGATTCGAAAGGATGCCGCAGATGTTTCTAACTTCACTCGACAGGTTTCGAGATATTGGGCTTTTGATTTTGCGTCTCGGTTGGGGCTGGGCATACCTCTGGATACATGGCGGACCGAAAATTTTCGGCGGAATGGAGCGCTGGGAGAAATTGGGCGGCGCCATGGGTTATGTCGGTATCGATTTCGCTCCCGCTTTCTGGGGATTTATGGCGTCTTTATCGGAATTCGGCGGCGCCATACTGCTGGCGCTGGGACTATTTTTTCGTCCCGCACTCATATTTATGTTTATAACTATGGTCATGGCCGCCGTTTCTCATCTGGGGCGCGGCGATAACCTCGGGATGGCCTCGCACGCCATCGAAAACGCCATCGTCTTCGCCGCCCTCTTCCTGACCGGACCGGGGAAATATTCGCTGGATGAGAAATGGAAGAACTGATGGAAGCGGTCATGCCGCCGCCGGTGAAGGATGCCCAAAGTAATTCTCTATATCGCTGTCAGTCTTGATGGTTTTATCGCCACTCCTGACGGCGGCATCGATTGGCTTCTTCCTTACCAGGATTCACCGGAGGATTACGGTCTCAAAGAGTTTGATGCATCGGTCGGCGCTCTCATTATGGGAGCCAACAGTTATCGCAAGGAACTTTCCTTCGGTCGCTGGTCACATCATGGGAAAAAATGCTGCGTCCTCTCATCTCGCCCCTTGCCTGTTCCCCAAGATGCCGCAGTCGATTTTTATTCCGGCGATCTGAAAGTGCTCGTGGAGAGGATAAAGAGAGAGTCAGAAAACAACATCTGGCTGGTTGGCGGAGGCAGGGTGGTCACCCAGTTTATCAATGAGGGGCTTCTTGAGGAAATGATGCTGTTCTATATTCCGGTATTCCTGTCCCGGGGAATTCCTCTGTTTGCGGCAGTGACCTCTGCGCCATCGCTTACCCTCGTCAATTCTAAAGCCTACCCCTCAGGCGTCGTCAGGCTACATTACTCGCTCATTTAATAATCCTGAGAAGACAGGTCAAGTGCCGGGTCATTCTTACCCCGCGGGGTCAAATTGACTTGAGACGAATTTACAGAACACGGATAAATTAGTACAATATTGACTTGACAGATGGCTGACATTTGATATAATAGTACTGTCCTGAACGGACTTATTCTTCAGTAAAATTTTTGACACCGGGAAAGACAGCGTTTTTTGTTTTTCTGGAAAAGAGGTGATATCTGCCCGCAGAACCGCTCAATGCGGAATTCTTGACAGTTTCAGTTTGCGGGGAAGAAGTAGTATTTAATCCATAATCAGTCCGGGATAAATGGTTTGACTTCACCATGGGGAGCCATTCGCCAACCAGCCGCCGCGGCTGCTTTCGAGCACCAGGCAGAATGCGGCTACCGGTAATAAAATTACCCGCAATATCGGTGCCTCACGAAGAATTCTAAATCAATTATCATGAACGGTCGGCCTGAAACTGCCGGCAGCAATATCCGTTAGCCGTCCGCGGATAAAGAGAACTTCTCTATCAAGAGAACGCCTGAAATTTCTCCTTCGGCGCGATTCAGGCGAAGTCGTGCGCAAACGACCGAAAGGAGGTCCAAAAAGTTCATTTGACTTTTAATCGGAGAAAATTATGTCTGAGGAAACAGTTTGGACATTTGACTGATCTGTGCAACAAATCGAAAATCCTTTTGGGAGGAAATTCAAATGATTAATCGACATAGTAAACGCAACGGCATCATAATCGCCGTTGTCTGTCTGCTGACGGCGCTTCTGGCCGGCTCGTCTTTTGCCAAATCGATGTATGTCATAGCCAATCATCATACCGGGCAATTCGATGCTTACAACATCGCTCCTCCCGGTTCCGTCCCCCCTATCGCCTATCAGGCGCGCTATAACTTGACTCACGCCGGCGACCCCGGTGACGTTGCCGTCTGGATTGACCCGACTACCAATCCGCCCGAAGGCGCTCTCTTTATCACCAGCGAATTCGACTATGGCGTTGAGCTGGTCGATGCCAAGACAATGACCTCGCTGGGATGGGTTTCCGGCGGCTACGGCCTTGCCGGTATTGATGTTGATGACGTTAACAACCTGGTTTATACCGTCGACCGGGCTTCGGGCAATCTTTATGTTTACGATTGGAACCCGACCGCCAAGACACTCACTTTGAGGGCAGGATATCCGCGGGCACTGCCCGGTCTATCATCGGCATTTGGAATTGCCCTCGATGAGTTCACCGACAGACTCTACGTGGCAGATGCCGGCTCCTGGACTCCCGCTACCGGGTACGTCAGAGTCTATGATGTAAATACTTTAACGGAGCTGTTCCATTATCAGCCGAGCATTCCGCCGGTCGGAATTGCGATTGACAGATACAGAGGTTATGTCTATACCAGCGCTCCTGACGGTTGGTGCGCCAGCGCTCCCACCGGTTACACCTTGCTCAGTAAGTACGACCTGAATACCAGTACCGAGTCGGTCGTCAATATGGGTCACGGCGGCATGGGAATCGCCGTTGATGAAGCGACGGGCATGGTCTATGTTACCGGCGGATGTTATGGTGACGATATCAGCATCTGGGATTCCAATCTCAACTTTCAGTACTCCACCGGGTCTCTTGGCACTCCCGCCGGTATCGAAATCGCCAATGTCAGTTACAACCCGCTCAATCTTGCCAAGAACGACATGGTTCAGGGGTACGGTCTTTATGTCGGTCAGACTTTCCCTTACCTGATTACCTACTCCAACAGCAATTCTTACGACATAACCGGTGTCATTTTGCATGACGACCTTCCGCTCGAAATCGATTTTATTTCCGAGACGGTTGGTGGTGTTCCCGGCACCGGCGTCTATGACCCCAACACCCATTCGGTCACCTGGAATATTGGGAATCTTGCCGCCGGACAGGCGGGACCGGATATACAGTTGGTCGTACGGGTCAACGGAAATGCTGTTCCGGGAAGCACCATCCTTAACTACTGCACCATTGAAAGCGACCAGACCCCGCCAACCACTGTAATTGGCGATGACCCGGACAACCCGAATCCCAACGAGCCGGGGAATATTATCATAGAGGGCGCTCCTGTGGCGGTAGATATCAAACCGGGTTCCTGTCCCAACAAGTTGTATATCTACAGTGTAGCCGCCACCGACAACAGCGGCAGTCAGTCAGCGGCATCAAAGGTTCTGCCGGATGCCTCCAGCGGCGAGCGGTGGGTGCCGTCGACCGCCGTAGTCGACCTGGTTGTTTCCATTATCGGCGGTCCCGGTTTCAATGTCAATGATATCGACCTCGCCACGGTGCGGATGAATAATATCCCCTGGCTTAAGTATCGATTCAAAGACATTTCGACTCCGGTGGCGGATGGCTCTCAGGAATGTGTCTGTCACGAGTATCTGCCCGACGGTTATGTTGACCTGATTCTCAAGTTCGACCAGAATGCCCTGGCGGCGGGATTGGGTGAAATCATTCCGGGACAGGCGATACCGGTAACCTTCACCGGAAACATGAAAGATGGCAGTCCCTTCTCCGCGACCGACTGCGTTATCTTTATAGTGAAACCGGCTCCGGTGAAATTCTTGCCTGGTGTTGATGACGACGGTGGCTACAAGTGGGAGGATGATATCGAAGCGGCGCAGCCTCTGATGCCGACCGCCTTTGCGCTATATCCCAATCGTCCTAACCCCTTCAATCCCTATACCGAAATCAGCTTCAGCCTGCCGGTGGCATCCGATATCTCTCTCGATGTCTATAATATCCTGGGGCAGCAGATAACGACTGTTTACCAGGGTTATCTGGAGGCAGGAAATCACTCCTTCTATTGGAACGGTTCCTCCGTTTCCAGCGGGATTTATCTGTATCGTCTGAAGGCCGGCGCGTACACGCAGACGATGAAGATGATGCTGCTGAAGTAGACGGCCTGACAATTGGATTTATTCCAACTTTGAGGTGCACAAAAGCCCGCTAAATGCGGGCTTTTGTGTCATACAGTTGATTTGCAGATTCATTGTAGATAGCCGTGGTTTTCTGGTATGAGGAAACTGACGCGGCATTCCCTCCCTGGAAGATAAGGCGGCAAGAAACAGGATGAAAGCAACTTGAAGTGGAGGCTTTATTTGAGGAGAACCATTTTCCTGACCAGGAAATTACTATCGACTTGGAGGCGGTACAAGTAAATACCGGAAGCCACCGGTTTCCCATCACTGTCGATTCCATTCCATCTTACTGAATAAGTGCCTGCCGGAAGTATTCGATTCTCCAATTCTGTCACTCGCTGACCGAGAAGATTGTAAATTTTCAAGGTGACTTGTTGTTTTGACGACAATGAGAATCTTATCGATGTGCTTTGATTGAAGGGATTGGGGGTGTTCTGCTTCAAATCAAAATCATTTGGTAGAATGGTCCCAAAGTCCTCGTTGACACCAATTGGACTCTGAAAAGAGTAGATAAACACCGTATCAGACACTCGCCCGACCAGCAGCAGTTCTGGAACACCGGGTCTCTCGAAGAAGCGAGTTGCTTCAAGCCGTCTTCCCAGCGGAATCGGTTGACCCAACAAACCATTTCGATAATCGATGGCTGCAACGGTGCTGCAGGTCGCCATACCGACTATGCAATCTCCTGCTCGATAGATATATTCAAAATGCCTCGCTCGAAAGTCAAATGCAAAATCAATATTGTTTATGCGAGTGTACCACTGCTCCGTCATTACGTTTGAGGCGAGGCTGTAACAGGCTATAAATTCGTGACTGTCTCCGTGAATGCCGAGCCAGTCTTGTGCGTTACCATGATAAATCAACTCGTCTCGCGGGTCCAATTCATCGAATGGCGCGCTCCAGATGCGGTAATTCTCGCCGTCGTCGGAAGAAAATTCGAATATCAATGAATCCAGACTGCTGCGGATCTGAATTGAGGAAGACTTGTCCTCTACGAAATAAGAATAACCTGGTTCTCTGACTTCATATCCCCAATCAAGGTCGTACAGACGGCACTCTTCTAATTCTTCATCCCCCGTCAGATTGCCGACGGCAATATCTGTGCAACCCCGTGTTCGGATCTTCTCCATGGATCTCGAATAATCACTAATGTGTGACCACAGGTCCCACTGCCATCCCTGTGTCTGGTAATAGCAGGCGCGCAGTTCCGATATGTAAAACGATACTATCTCCTGACCATCCTGGTCCCTTCTTTGCCAGATCCTACTTCTGGCATCCTGATCAAGGCATTCCCAGTCATACCACTCGAACAGAGTGTCGATTCTTGTCTCAACACTATCTGTCAGTCTATGAAGATAGTTCATGATGTAGTATGGCTCAAAGCCATGAGTGTAAATCGACAATGAATCGCCATTCTCATCGTATCTGTGAAATATATACCTCGGAGCGACCTCTACGTTCAGCGCTCTCAATTGATTGCCGGCAGAATCGACTATCAGTATCTGTCGCGGATTATAAGTGCCAATCAAGAGTCCAGAAAAGGTTCCGTTCTGGGCTATTAAAGGGTCTATGGTGGTGGAGTACTCCACTCCGGGAATAACTCTTTGATATATCAATTGCGGCGATTCCAAAGGAAAAGCATGAGGAGACTCAAGCACAAAGAAGCAGAGAATTGATAGGAGTCTGATTTTACCCACAAAAAACCTCCCGGATAGCCTGTAAGCAGTATAAGAGAAATCTATAGAACGTCAATGATTTTGTTGGGGATTTGCCTTACCATAGATGTCATGCCGGAGCCGGCGTTTCCCCGGCTTATGGGTGAGTCGGCGCCTGCCGACTCCTCCTATCATTTTTCTTGACTTTACCCTCTAATTTCCATAGTTTTTGGTTTCACTGGAACTAATGAGGACAAAAGGATTTGGATACCAATAAGCATCAATCTAAGGATACCGCTACTGTGACCGCCACCTACCGTTTTTCTGACCTGTTTGAGAAATGTCGGCAATTCACTACCGCCGATGAAGTTAAGGCGGCCGGATTTTATCCCTACTTTCATCCCCTGTCCTCCGCTCCCGGCAACGAAGTGGTCGTTGACGGCCGCAAGCTTATCATGATCGGCTCCAATAACTACCTCGGGCTGACCAATGACCCCCGGGTGATGGCGGCCGCCGCCGATGCCGCCAAGAAATACGGCTCCGGATGCACTGGCTCCCGGTTCCTCAATGGCACGCTCGACCTTCATATCGAGCTGGAAGAACGTCTTGCCCGGTTCATGAAACGGGAAGCGGCGCTTATCTTCTCCACCGGATTTCAGACCAATCTCGGCACTATCTCCTGCCTGGTCGGCAAGAACGACTACCTGGTCATTGACCGTTCCGACCATGCCTCAATTGTTGACGGGTGCCGTCTCTCCTTCGGCAAAACCCTCAAATTCAGCCATAATGATATGCCGGACCTCGACCGGATATTGAAAAATATCGCCGAAAACGGCGCTCGCGGCGGAATCCTGATTGTAGTCGATGGCGTCTTCTCAATGGAGGGCGACATTATCGACCTTCCTAATCTGGTGAAGGTCGCCAGCAAGTACGGCGCCCGCATCATGGTAGATGACGCCCACTCTATCGGTGTGCTGGGCGAGGGAGGCCGCGGCACCGCCGAGCATTTCGGGCTGATAAATGACGTCGATATCACGATGGGCACTTTTTCCAAGTCCTTCGCCTCGCTGGGCGGATTTATCGCCGCCGATGAACGGGTGATAAATTTCATCAAGCATTTCTCCCGCGAACTGATTTTCTCCGCCTCCATTCCCCCGTCGTCCACCGCCGCAGTCCTTGCCGCCCTCGATATCATTGAGACCGAGCCGGAGCGACGTCACAACCTCTGGAAAAACGCCCGCCGTATGCAGACCGAATTGAAACGTCTCGGCTATGATATCGGCAGTTCTCAGACTCCCATTATCCCGGTCCTTATCGGGGAAGATATGGATACCTTCAAGTTCTGGAAGGCGCTTTTCGATAACGGCGTTTTTGCCAATCCGATAATTTCGCCGGCGGTCGCTCCCGGAAGAGCCCTGATAAGAACCTCCTACACCGCCACTCATACCGATGAGCATCTTGACCGCGTTCTCGAAGTCTTCGAGAAAATCGGAAAAAAGATGGGCATTATTTCATAAAGTAACCGATGGCTAACGGGATTGACGTCATTGAGGTCGAAACCCCTCAACAACTAAAATCTTTCATCATGCTCCCTTTCCGGCTCTACAAAGAGGAGCCGAACTGGGTGCCGCCGCTGATTTCCGAGCGGAAGCAGTTTTTCGACAAGAGCAAAAATCCCTTTTACCGGGGCGCCAAGACCAAGCTCTTTCTTGCCCTGAAAGAGTGCGAAGTGGTCGGCCGCATCGCTACCTGCGTCAATTTCTATCATAATGAATTTCATATGGAGAAAGTCGGCTTCTTTGGATTTTTCGAATCGATTGATGATTTCGAGGTCGCTTCCAAATTGTTCAAAGTGGCCATGATTACCCTCAAGTCGGAAGGGATGGAGAAAATGCGCGGTCCCACCAATTTCTCCACCAATCATGAAATCGGATTTCTGATTGAAGGTTTCGATAAACCGCCAACGGTGATGAACCCGTACAATAAACCGTATCTCCCCAAGCTGGCGGAAAAATTCGGCTTGAAGAAAATCATGGACCTCAACGCCTATCTGATAACCAGGGAGACTCCGATTTCCGACCGTCAGGTTGCCCTGGTCAACAGAATCAAAGAGCGGAATAAAATCCAGATTCGGTCCGTCAATCTCTCCAAATTCGACGAGGAAGTCCGCCTGATTAATAAAATCTACAATCAGGCGTGGGAACGAAACTGGGGTTTTGTCCCGATGCCGGAGGATGAATTCTTCTACATGGCTAAGGAATTGAAGCAACTGGTGGAAGAAGACCTGGTGATGATTGCCTATGTCAATGGCGAACCGGCGGCATTCTCCATGGCGGTTCCCGACATCAATCAGGTGCTTATCGGCCTCAACGGACGGCTCTTTCCCTTCGGAATACTCAAGGTAATCTGGAATACTAAAATCCGCCGAAAAATCACCGGTGTGCGAATGCTGACGATGGGGGTTATCCCGAAATTCCAGAAGCGCGGCATCGACAATATCTTCTATGTCGATACCTATCTCAAAGGAGTCGAAAGAGGGTACCACTGGGCGGAACTCTCCTGGATTCTGGAGACAAATGAACTGATGTGCCGCGCCGCCGAAAATATGGGGGCAAAACTGTACAAGAAATACCGTTTGGTCGAAATGCCGATTTAGCGGATTTAAATGAGATACCGCTTCTTAATCTCTCTCACCCTTCTCCTCACCCTTGCCGCCTGTCAGAATAAATTCCTGCCCCGATTGTTTCGCATCGATAAGGGTATTCAAAGTAGACTGCAATTAGAAGAATCATACTTCCTCAAGGGATATAAGATTTCGGATAACCCCCTTTCCAGTCTTTACCAGAAAGGCGAGGGTCTTCTTCTGATCACCACTCAGAGCCAGACCGATTCCAGCATGCTCAATCTCAAGAGCGGTTTTGTCACGGTCGATGCTCAGATTAAATACCGCATTGCCGTCGAACTCCCCTCAGACCTCCAGGCCGACTCCATAGATATTTCGAATCGGTCGGTATGCCAGCTCCTCGGACTGTATCATCTTCCCGACTCGCTCAAGCTGTATCGATGTCATTCGGGTTATATTCTGGTCGATTCGGTAAAGAGTTCGCAGTTCACGGCTGTTCTCGAGGCTTCCTTCGTCAACCAGTCTGAAGATACCCTTCAGTTCTCTGGTTCTCTCAAAGCAAAACAAAAATAGGGTCTGGATATATCGAAATAATACCGGCACCGGATTGGTACCCGGCTTGCTTGATTGTCACTTTGAGACGGTATCGATATTGACGCAGGCTTCCAGCAGAATCGAATCAATGCCGCGATTCAGATTGGCTGGCGGAAGTTTAGAGGCATCAATCGGGTCAATGCTCCAGACCCCCTTGCGCCAGCGGATAATCTTGCTGACGGCATCTACACCGCTGTCTGTGCCGCATTCAGCATACAGCACCTTCCCCTGCTCCAGGTAGAGCGTCGCCTGCTGTCCTTCCCCGGAGATACTTATCTGCACCGGGCGGCTTCCGCCGCGTGAGGCTTCCAGCAGGTCAATAAGCCCCATATCCTCCAGCGAGCCATGCGTCCCCAGCTCCTGAAGCACCGAGCGACGGTACTGCGCTTTTTCCTCCAGGCGGTTTCTAATCCGCGACAGCTTGGTGACGACAATTTCCGGCTCCAGATTCTCGGAAAAGATATCTTCGAGTCCGTTCTTCATAAAGACCATCGCCTCGCTTAAAACCGTCTGGTCAACCATGAGCAGCGTTGGAATCTGGTCCAGCGGGACGCCTTGAAGCGCCAGCTGCAGCAGAAGGTCATAAATCTCTTCCACTCTTCCGGAGTGCCGGATAAGCATCATCTGCGGCTTTGCCCGGTTGAAGGCATCGGCGCATTCGGCGGCGCTGCGCGAATACTCAACTTTGAAGTCGGCTTTGGATAAGGCTTCTTCCAGCGACTTGGGAAGCATTCCTCGCGGAACCAGGATATGCAGGCAGGACTGTCGGCTTCGCGTGGAGCGTGAGGAAACCTCGTCGGCTATAGCGCCGAGCAGCTGGTTAATTACGTCATCCATCGCTATCTTTTCTTTTTCCCTTTGCAGAACTTCTCTGACCTGAGTCATCTGTTCGGGAGAAAGAGAACTCGGCGACGGGAAATTGTGGCAATAGATATCGACCGCGGTAAGAATCGAACCGGCCAATAGCTCCAGCTCCGATATATGGCGCGGCAACTGGGAAAGCGGCTGATACGCCGCTTTCAGAATATTGACCACCAGCGACGGATATTGCCATGACGCCAGCCGGGTTGCCGAGAGAGCGATTATGTCGGTCTGGCTGTAGCCGCGCGTCGGATTGAGATCATCCTCGGAGAGATTATGGAGATACGCCGCCGTTGCGACCGCCGCTCGAATATGCCCCGGCAGGTCATACCGCGCGCTAAGAATCTCCGTCAGTTGCGCCACCGTTGATTCATGACGCGCCAATGTTCCTCCTCCCCGCGAATAGAGAAATCGAAATAATGCCAGATTTTTCCGCAGAAGGTCATCGGTCATCTCTTCCAGAGTATCATTTACCAGTAACGCCGCCTCTGAGCGGTAGTAGCGAACGGTAGTCGCCGGGAAATCCTGCCGGACTTTTTTCACCAGTGGGGTCGCCCGGTCGCGAAGTTTATCATCAACAAAAATATACTCAAAGGGCTCCGACTCGATAAAGGAACGCGCAAACTCGACACTGACCGCCACTTTCAAAATGTACCGCTCTGAGCGCAGCGCCGCGATGAGATGGTCGCTCAGTTTCCGGCTGGAGGTAACAAAAAGGATACTCCCTTCCCTCTTGCTTTCGGTTACTGCTCGTCCCGGAAGCGGCTCCGGCGAAACTTTCGGCTCCGGCAATGGCTCTCCCATCTTCGGCGACAGGGTTTCATGAGGTATCTTGCCGGCCGATGGCGACGGCGCATTCTCTCCCGTGGCGGTGGAGAATCGGGCAATGACCCGTTCGATCGCTTCCGGATTGGCCGGATACAGTTCAATCTTCACTCCGCCGGACTGACGCGACAATTCGCTTGCCAGAGCGGTGTCGTGAGGAGTGCTGCTGGCAATACGAAGGGCTCTTCGCTCGCTGTCGAACTCAAAAGGGACAATGCGATGTCTTTTCATCAACTCCAATGGTAGATATTGAAGCGGCGCCGGTTTGATATTCATAAACGACTCCAGCCTTGGCTAATATTTACGCCTTCAGGCTATTTGCCTGTCATGCATTTCTTTAATATCGGCTCAATCTTTCTGCCCGAAAGAGGCATTTGTACCATTATTTATTATCGGACAAAATCTTATAGAGATTACTGCGCCCCCAAACTTAATCTTATACTGCGGTATTAACGATTAATCTTGCAATTCTGCTTCCGCCCGAAACGCCTGAAATGCCTCGCGGTCAAAGAGCACAAATGCTACCCGCGCCAGACTTTTCAGCTCTTCTGAGGTTTCCTTGACCGCCTTTATCATCGCCTTGGCGCACACCGCCGCCGCCAGACCGCCGACTCCGGTTCCTATCGCCGGAAACGCCACCGAGCCTATCCCCAATCGGTCGGCAAGCAGAAGGGAATTGCGGGTGACTTTATAGACGGTTTCGACATCCGTTCTCAGGTCCTGTCCCATGCCGGCTGCATGGATGATAAATTTATAGGGGAGTTTTCCGGCTCCGGTAGCGACCGCCTGCCCGACTGCAATCGGCCCTTGCGCCATCGCCTCCTTTTCTATGACTTCGCCCCCTTTGCGCTTGATAGCGCCGGCAACCCCGGAACCCATCCAGAGATGATTATTGGCGGCATTGACTATCGCCTCGCAGATAGTTGAGGTAATATCCCCCTGAATAATTTCTATCTCGATTTTCATACCGTCACTATCTGTTAGTTGCCAATCTCCCCGATAATTTCCTGGCAGCCATTGAGATTAACCTGTATATAAACACCAGAGCCGTTGCGGCAAGAATGAATTCCACCCCCTGCGCGGGGTAGAAAATCCGCGACCCCTGTCCAAATGTCACCCCTGAAATGATGCCATAATAGCCCATTCCCAACAATAGTACCACGGCAATGCGCATATTTCGCCGGGCAATCAGAACAAAGCCTATAAGCGACAGGGTCAGCATCGCTGGATTGGTGTCGCCGCGGTTCCAATAGTGGTCAATAGTTTCAAAAAAGGGACGCCACCGGGGCAACTGGAGATAATGCAGACTGGAAACGGCTGTCATATTTTCCAGCACCATCTGGAAGAAATTCCTGAGCATGGTAACCGGGTACTTCCTTGCCGTGGCGGCAATCAAAGCCTTGCTTTCCTCCTGGCTTAGCCGAAAATTCCCCTCGTGAAAATGTTTCAGAGACACTCGGTACAGAGAGTCTCTCAGTTCCGGAAATTCTCTAATATGTCTTCCTTCTTCCTCTATCTTGACTTTGGCGACAAGATAGGTTTTTGCGGCCAGCGTGCCGGTAGCCGAAACAGTGAAAGTGTCGTGGGTCAGCAGATTTCTGACTCCCCAAAAAACAGGAATGGCGACCATAATCATGGAGACAACCAGCGACCGGTATATCAGCTGTCTTCTTCGCCCTGCTGGAGCCGGAACCAGCAGGGCAGACAGTATCAGAATCGCCGGGAAGAACCCTCCCGCAGAGCGCAGCAGGACAGCGCATCCTCCCGATACGCCGGAAAGAACTGCGTTTCTCCAATTGTTTTCATCGAGGCATCGGAAGAAAAGATAAACCGATAGCGAAAAGAGGAAAAAATAGATTGACTCGGTAACCAGAGCATTAGCGAGCGAAATAGATGTCAGCGATGTCGCCACCAGAGTTCCGGAAACAACGGCCACAGCCCGATTCCCGGTCAGGAGGTCGGCAATCTTGTAAACAATTATCGACGACATGCTGCTCAGTAAAATCTGTAATATGATTACCGCCAGAAATGATTGCCCCATCAGGATACGACTCACCGCCAGGATAGCGGGGTATCCAATACCAACCAGAAATAATTCATATTGCCCCGGCTGGTATCTTCCCAGCAGATAATCAGCGGCATTGATATATTTGACGGGGTCATTGAACTGGTCATACAGGCCGGAGGGGCCGGTCTGAGTCAGCATTATTATGAAATAAACAAGCCTCAGTATCAGGCTGATGCCAAACAGCAGGAGATATGTTTGCCACTCTCGGGTCGAGATTTGAGACTTAATCGACGCTAAATTCATAGACATTTCATTGAATTCATTTATGAAATATCCTGGGAGTGACCGGCGGAAGCATTTCTTTACTGACCTTGAACGAAACGGCAACCGTAAGGGAGAAAAATACTACACATATGAAAAATCTGGAACCGGTCTTGTGGAACCCTTCAAATACCAGATAACCTCTCTCGGTCGCAAGAGAATCCCCCCTGACGCGGGTCACGGCATCTATTATCGTAACCTTTTTTTGGTGGGTCGCCAGAAGCCAGCCATCGCTTGATTGTGCGATAATTTCCCAAACTGACGGCTGCGGTTGGCGCTCCTCCACAATCAGGAAACCCTGTTTGCTCAGCCCATCTTTGACCTTCACCAGGAACTGTCCGGAATCGCTGATTTCTTCCTTCATTACCGGATAAGAAGCGGTTCGGTAATTGAGATTGATGATGCTGCGCCGGTCATGATTACGCCACAATATCCCGACGACGGCGAGCGCAATCAGGAGGCTGCCATAATGGAAGACGGCTGAAGCACGACCACTCATAAATTTGGAATGACGACAGCGCCGAGGATTACTTTTCTAACCGAATATAAGTTTCTATTCTCTATAATGTCAATGCCGGTAGCGATTGCCGTTCCCCTCATGTAATCGATTTGCCACCCGGCGCGCTTTCAGAATAGAAGCGCCGATTTGCTTTTGAAAATAAGATTGCCATGACCAATCCGACCGCCGTTCCGAGAATGGCGCCGGCCAAGATATCCCCCGGGTAATGGACACCTACAAAAACACGAGACAAAGCCACCAGCGCCGCCAGTGGCACCAGAAACTTTGCCGAGCGTGGGGCAATCCCATAGAAAAAGAACGCCTGCCCGAAGAGATTGGCGGCATGCGACGACGGAAACGAAAATCCGGAGCCGCATCCCACCAGAAGATGAACCTCCATTACCTTGCAGGGACGCAGACGTCCTACCAGTGGTTTGAGAATTGCGCTGGAAAGCTGGTCGCTGAGGGTCACGACCACCAGCGACCCCAGAACCGCCCAGCGAAGACGTCTATCACCTTTCCAGAGAATCAGAAACAGACAGACGCCGTAAAAAATTTTGAGATGCAAATCGGTGGTGATGAACGGCATGAATACATCGGTTACCGGATTAGCCAGCGATTGATTGACAAACCGGAAGATAGTCTTGTCGAGAGCCACCAGCGATGCCAGAATCTCACTCATAGGTGGGCCTCTTTCGCGACAGAAACCGCTTTAGCTCTATCTTTGTCGGAATCCCTGACCGCCCTCCCGGTTTGGTGCATTTCAATGCCGCCGCCGCTGATGCCAGCTCCATCCGACAGGCTAAATCCCCTCCCGAGAGGAGACCGTAGATATAAGCCCCGTGATAGACATCCCCGGCGCCGGTGGTATCGACCGTCCTGACCCGGAACGCTTTCTGTCTGAACCATCCCTCGGTACGACTGTACCCGAGCGCTCCCTTAATGCCGGAGGTAATGACTATGGTTCCGGGGCAGAGCGATGCCAGTCGTTCAACCGCTTTCCTGAGATTTATCGTTCCGGTAAAAGGCATGGCGAAATCGGCGGCGCAGACCAGATGGTCCACCAGAGGGAAAATAGGCGAGACATCGTTCCGAAGCGAGCCAACATCAAATACGACCGGAATCGCTTTTTCTTTTGCCCACCGCGCCAGTTTCAGACAGACAGCCAGGTCTCTTCCATCCAGATGCACCGCGCGGCAATCGGGAAGTCTATCCAGTCTTATATCTCCTGGGCTTATTCTTGTTTTCAAGTCCAGTATGATAGTGCGCCGTCCGCTTCCTTTTTCATACCATCCGGCCGCAATAGCGGTCGAACGTGGCTTGCGAATCATGTTGGAGGTATCGACACCAAATTTATTGAGCTCGTTTATCGCATAATCTCCAAAGATATCATTCCCCACCGCCGCTACCAGGCCCGGCTTCATTCCCAACCGCCCCAAAGTCGCCATCGCGGTCGGTATCGGGCCCCCTCCCTGTATGGTCATGTTCAGGGCGTCAATCTTACTCCCCGGTTTCGGGAATCGCTCCACCTGGTACAAAATGTCAACCGGCGCAATCCCCAGCCCAAGACAGTCAAGCCGTTTCGCCAAATTTTACCCTTCCCGAAGTTGCCTCGGTCGCATCTTCATAAAATTTCTCGATAAGTGACAGCCGGAGAGAAATTCGAAAATAGGGATTGATTTCATTAATTCCTCGCTCCAGTACTATCCCCTCATATTTATAAATCAGCCGCTCGATAGTATTATAATCATGATAGCTAAACTTTATCAAAATCTCTTCGGTCAGAAACTCCTCTACAATCCCGGCTTCCGCAATGGTCAGTGAAGCCGCCTGGGAGTAGGCATGAGTCAACCCGCCGGTTCCCAATTTGGTCCCGCCAAAATAACGGGTTACGATTACAATAAGGTTGGTCAATCCCTTCCCGGATATCTGGTCAAATATCGGCTTGCCCGCCGTACCGGATGGCTCTCCGGCATCGGAATACCGGCATCTCTTCTGCTCCCCCAGACCGGCCTGGTATGCATAGCAGTGATGGCTGGCATCGTAGAATCTCTTGCGCACCCCGGCAAGAATCGCTTCCGCCTCGACTTCACTGCGGCATCGTTCCGCCTGTCCTATAAATCTCGACCCTTTGATTTTTAATTCAGTTTCCGCCCGCGCTCTTATAGTTAGATAACTGTCGGACCGGCTCATTCTCGCTCTCAAACCAGGGATTTGAGGACAATATCAACGCCGTCATTGAGCGTAATCGGAATTGCTCCCAGAGCCAACGTCTTTTCGACACCGCGATTATCTTTTCCGGGACGCTCACAGCCGTCTATCAGGACAAACATCAATTTCCCGGTCTCCTGACAAAACGTTGCCGTATCCAGAGTGCCGGAGGAGTCTCCGAACAGTTCACCTATCACCACCGCCTGCGAAAGTCCCACCGTGAGACGGTTTCTTGCCAGGATTCGTCCGGTCGTATACTCGGCGTCGGGCGAATATTCTGAAATCAAGGCGCCGGAATTGACCAATTCGACCGCCAGCGCTCGATTTTCTTCCGGATGGATATGGTCGAACCCTGAGCCGAGAACGGCGTAACTTTTGCCGCCGGCTTTAAGCGCTCCGATATGAGCGGCGGTATCGATACCGCGCGCCAGTCCGGAAACTACCGATACGGACTGGGCGGCAAGTTTCCCGGACAGTTGCACCGCATTTTGAATCCCTTCATTGGTGGCATTGTGCGAACCGACCAGAGCAACCGTTTTCTCCCCTTCGGAGGGGAGTCTCCCTCGGTAGAAGATAATCGGAGGCGGGTCATTCAACTCCCGAAAGTGAGGAGGGTAGTCGGTATCGAATATAGTTGCCACGCCGATTTCCCGCTCCTTGAGACCGTTTACAAACTGCTCCGCTTTCGGCAATGAGTCGAAACTCTCCGCTATGCGCCGCGATTTGATTTCCCCCAGGCCGGAAATCTCTCTTAATTGCGCCTCTTCCGCTTCCAGAATGGCGGCCAAATTCCCGAAATATGCCATAAGGGCGCCGAATGTCCGGGGTCCGACCTCGCCGTACTCCCGCAGCGCCCAGACCTGCGCCGCCACCGAATATTGATAGGCACGCTTCATACCGCAAAGTTAGACGAATTGACAGCCCAAGTCAACTTCTATGAATCGGCCGGTGGAGGCAGATTTGATATTTTCCCCTTGTCTTTTTTCCGCGCTCTGCCGTAATTTGCTCCATTAATTCAAATATTCAGGATATACTCTTATGTTTGATATCAACCATATCCAGAGATTCTTCCGTGACGAAAACCTTGATGGCTGGCTGCTGGCTGATTTTCATGGGCGCAACACTGTCGCCGTAGGATTCCTCGACCTGCCGGAGCATATCACCCGCCGCTTCGCCTTCTTCATTCCCTCCCAGGGCGCCCCGACCGCCTTCATCCATAATATCGAAAAAGACCGCTTCCGCCATCTGCCCGGGAATAAAATCTTTTTCTCGTCATATAAAGCGCTTGAAGAGGCGCTCCAAAACGTTCTCCGTGGCCGGCGACGCATCGCCATGGAATATTCCCCCTCCGGGCGGCTTCCTTATATCGGGCTGGTCGATGCCGGTACCATTGAACTGATAAAATCATTCGGTATTGAGGTCGTCTCCTCAGCCGATTTAGTCGCTTACTTTCAGGCGCGAATGACTGAAAAGCAGGTCGAATCACATCGGACCGCCGCCAGAATGATTAACGGCATCAAAGATGAAGCCTTTCGCTTCATCCATGAAAAACTGAAGGCGGAGACTGTTATTAACGAAAAAGCGGTCGTCGATTTCATCCTGCGCCGATTCCACGAACAAGGGCTGATCTCCGATTTTTTGCCGATTGTCGCCGTCAACGCCAATATCAGCAATCCCCATTATTCGCCGCCAGAGCATGGTTCCTCGCCGATAAACATGAATGACCTTTTCATTATCGACCTCTGGGCAAAAGTGAACGAACCTCATGCCGTCTTTGCCGATATCACCTGGGCAGGGTATGCCGGAGAAACCGCCCCGGACAGATTTCAGAAGATTTTTGAGATTGTTAGAAAGGCGCGCGACCGGGCGGTCGCTTTTATTAGCGAAAGATTCCTTCGCGAGACAGTTTATGGTTTTCAGGTAGATGACGCCTGCCGGCAGGTTATAACCGATGCCGGGTATGGCGAATATTTCTTCCATCGCACCGGTCACTCGATTCTGGAATCAGTCCATGGACCCGGTCCCAATATCGACAATCTCGAAACGGAAGACCGTCGCAAACTCCTGCCGGGGCATCTCTTCTCGATAGAACCGGGAATCTACCTGCCGGAGTTCGGGGTCAGGTCTGAAATAGATGTAATGATTACCGAATCGGGACCCGAAATCACCACTCAGCCGGTGCAGCAACATATAATTCCGCTCTTCGGGTAATTATGTATTTCTCGGCGCGCATGATTCAGGAAGTGGCCGACCGTTACGGGTACCCGCCGGTCATCGCCATGAACGCGCCGGTCAGCGCCGATGAGTTCGAATTCATCCGCTCCACTCAGTCATACGGACGGTGTCATGATGTCACCCTGTATATTTTCAAGGGACCCAAGGTAATTGTTACCTCCAAACATCATTATCCCTCCGGTCTGTACCGCGCCCCTTCGGGGGGATTAAAACCGTATGAGGATTTTCACGAAGGGGTTTTTCGCGAGGCATATGAAGAAGCCGGCGTTAAAATTGAACTGCAGAAATATATCCTGCAGGTCAATGTCTCCTTCAGTTGCGGCAATAGGGTGATTCCCTGGCGGACGCATGTTTTCACGGCGAAATACCTTTCCGGAAAAATAGCGCCGGTCGATATCGCCGAAATCCGGGAAGCCCGCCTGGCCGATCTGGCCGAGTTCGAAGAGTTCAAACGTATCGCCGCCGGACTGGAATCGGGCGGCTTGCATTATAGAACCCGTTTGCATGACGAGGTGCTGCGATTTCTGTGAATCCTGCGACGCCGTCGCGCTATCGGAACCGTCCGCCTCGCCTCAAGCGGGATTTTCCTGACGGAAGATGTAATTTCTCGCTTCAGGCGGCATTTAGAACGGCAAAGAGAAACCGGCCCGGTTTCGCAACGTATATGGAAAGGAGCAATCTTTTAGATTGGGGAGAACCGATATGTTACCGATTATTCTTTTAGGTATCTCACTTCTTTTGGCCCTGACCGGTATGATTCTTGTTATGGCATCACTCTGGTACCGGGCGCCCAATCATCCCAGCGTCACCGGGGAACGGCCGATAAGAGGATTACTTTTCTGGAAGTACAAACATCTCTGGAATCCCCCCGGATATAAACTTTATATCTGGGGCACCATTTTATTCTGCGCCGGCATGCTCTACCAGGTTATCTATTATCTATTCTTGACGTCAAAGCCGTAGGGTAATAAGCGCCTTTAAAGAGACCTCTTTGGGAGAAGATTATGCAGGCATATAGTAAAACCTTTGCCGCCGTGTACGACAAGAAATGGGCGGCTTTCTCGCATCAGGTCGCTCCGTTTCTGATTAATTTTTACGCTTCCACGGAGATAGGAAAAAAGGACCGAACCGTCCTCGACCTCTGCTGCGGGGCGGGGCATCTGGCCGTTCATTTCCTCGAAAAGGGACACAAGGTTGTCGGCTTGGACCTCTCGGAACATATGCTAAATCACGCCAACGAAAATGCCCGGGAGTTTGTCAAATCAGGTCAGGCGCGCTTTGTTCTGGGTGATGCCGCCGAATTCAATCTGCCGGAGCGGTTCGGTCTGGTGGTTGCGACTTATGACTCCCTCAATCATTTGAAAGATGAATCGTCATTGCTCGGGTGTTTCCGGTCAGTGCAAGCCGTTTGTGACGGCTTTTTTATCTTTGACCTCAATACTCGAAAAGGGCTGAAGCGTTGGAACAATGTCATTGTAGACGACAGCGAGGATATGCTTGTCATCACGCGGGGTATATATGACGGCGTAGGAGACCGGGCGATAACCAGGTTCACCGGCTTTGTCTCCCTGGCGGACCGGTCGTATCAGCGGTTTGATGAAACGGTCTATAATACGGTATTTGAACTGGAGAGAGTGAAATCGCTGCTTCTGGAAGTTGGCTTTGGAAAAATCTATTTCGCCCGCATTCAGGACCTGATGACACCGCTGGAAAAGCCGGAAGAAGAAGGGCGGGTATTTATAGTCGCCGTCCGGCAGGGTGTCATTTAATCATTAATTATGAAATTATCGAGCCATTGATACAAGACCGGCTCCATTCGCGCCGTCTTCTCCCGGCAGGCGAGTATTTCGTCCGCTCTTTGGATATACCACCCATCCCTTAATTCCTCGCTCCCTTCGGCAACAAACGCCTCAACCATTTCAAACGTTACCTCCGGATGAAACTGCCATGCCAGAGTATTCTCGCCATACCGAAACGCCTGATTGATACAGCCCTCAGATTCCGCCAGATGAACCGCCCCCTTCGGCAGTTCGAATGTCTCTCCATGCCAGTGAAAAACGTCCATCGAAAAAGGTATCTTATGGCAGACCGGTTCTTTCATTCCTTCTGACGTCAGCCGAACCGGGAACCAGCCCAGCTCTTTTTCTTCATTCTTCCTGACTTTCGCCCCCAGAACATTGGCGACCAATTGCGCTCCGAGGCAGACCCCCAATACTTTCTTGCCGGAATTGACGGCATTTTCAATAAATATCTTCTCCGGTGCAAGCCAGCGGTATCTGCTTTCATCATTGACCGACATTGAGCCCCCCATAACTACCAGCCAGTCGAAATCATCGAGTCCCGGCAGGTTTTCCTCGATATATAATCTCGTATGACTGACGGAGAAACCATACTCCCGCGCCCATTTGAGAATATTCCCGGGCGTTTCTATCGGCTCATGCTGAAGGTAATGCAGCCTCATACCCAATATACGCTCTGACTGTCCGCTGTCAGGAACTGTTTCGAGAAATCCTGAATCTACTCCAACCGAAGGCTCTGAACCCAAATATGTCACCTTCCCATTTTCCGCGCCGGCAGGAGTCCCTCCTGCCGGTACAATGTGATAATTCCATCCCTGAGAGATTTCGTATTTTCCGCGCCGGCAGGTTTCCATCCTGATTCTCCCGAAGCCGTTCTTTTCCCTCCTCCCCTTTCTGCGCCGGCAGGAGTCCCTCCTCACCTTTCTGCGCCGGCAGAAGTCCCTCCTCACCTTTCCGCGCCGGCAAATGGCTCTCCTCCCCTTTATGCGCCGGCAGGAGTCCCTCCTGCCGGTACAATGTGATAATTCCATCCCTGAGAGATTTCGTATATTATGGCAACAGACCCAATTCAGTCAGGAGATATCTACCATGCCGGAAAAGAAAAAGCAGGACTGGACACAGTTTCGTCTCAAAATCGAACTTGCCGCCAAGCCGGAGAAAGTCTTCCGCGCCTGGACCGACGACCGCATTGTCCCCCGGTGGTTCTGTGTCAAAGCGGAAATTGAGCCAAAAAAGAACGGCCGTCTTTATTTCGAGTGGCTCGGCGGCGATAAACTCGAGACCAGGATTATCGACATTAAGAAAAACAGGCTTTTTCTCTTTCCTTTCGGTCCGAAAGGGGAAAAGGTAAAACTCACTATCAAACCGCTAAAGAAAGGCTCCGTACTGGAGCTTCATCAGTACGACATGAAAACCACCCCGAAAGATAAATGGGCGATGCATAAAGGGTGCGAGACCGGCTGGACATTTTTTCTGGCGAACCTGAAAGCCTTTTTGGAGCATGGTATCGACCTGCGCAGTCATGACTCCAGGAAATCATACCGGCAGGGATATATAAACAGCTGACCTTCATATAAAAATCAATTGATTTTTGGCGCCGCCGGATATTTGATTCTGCTGACCGATTGCTCAATCCTTATCGAAAGGAGTCGAATATGCGCGCCATAATAACAATTACTCTAATGCTGGTTACTTTCGCCCGCCTTGGTGCGGCGGAGGAAAAACCGGTCGTCCCTGTTCATCCTGTAGCCACCTATTCCATTGTTGCCTATGACACTCTCACCGGCGAATTCGGCGCCGCGGTGCAGTCGCATTATTTCAAGGTTGCCGATGTCATCTGGCTGGAGCCGGGTATCGGAGCCGTTGCCACCCAATCGCTGGTTGACTTTGCCTATGGACCGCTGGGGTTGGAAATGATGAAAAAGGGGAAAAGCGCCAAATTGGCTCTTGAGGGGCTTCTCGCTTCCGACCCGGATAATCAGGTTCGGCAGGTTGCCATGATAGACAGGAATCTGGTCATCGCCGCCCATACCGGCGCCAAATGTATCGCCGAAGCGGGACATCAGATCGGCAAAAATTACTCGGTGCAGGCAAACCTGATGCGGAATAACACCGTCTGGGGTGCGATGGCTAAAGCCTTTGAAGAGACCCCCGGCGACATTGCCGAGAAGATGATGGCGGCGCTGGAAGCGGCGGAGAACCAAGGGGGGGATATCCGCGGGATGCAGTCGGCGGCGATGGTGGTCGTGACCGGCAAACCGACCGGGCTTCCCTGGCGTGACCGGACTGTCGATATCCGGGTGGATGACTCCCCTCAGCCGCTGGTGGAACTGCGACGTCTTCTGAATATCTCCCGTGCCTACCGGCATATGGACAAAGGGGATGAATTTATCACTGCCAAGGATTTCGAGAAAGCCAACGCCGAATACGCCAGGGCGGCGGAACTTGCCCCCGGCAACCCCGAGATTCTCTTCTGGCATGCGGTAACTTTGGTCACTGCCGGCGAGATTGAGCGCTCCCTGCCGATTTTCAAGGAGGTCTTCCAGGCCGATTCCTCCTGGCGCGCCCTGGTCCCGCGGCTGGTCAACTCCGACCTCTTGCCGGATGACAAGAAGTTGATAGAACGAATTATGGGGCAATAGGTATCAGATAGCCGACCGATTATCCTTTTTCAGCAACTCCTGGAAGCGGGGATTACTGTGGAGATGGTTGAATTCCGGAAGTAATTTCAAGGCGTTTACGGAAACAAAATTAGGGATCGAAAGCAGATAATCCAGCAGCTCCATCGCCTTTTCCTCATGCCCCGTTTGCGCGTACACCATTGCCAGGTCAAGAATATAATCCGGACCGGTTAATGCGTCTGCCGACACCGGCAGAAGTCTTGTCGCCCGGGTTGCCGATTCTATGGCTTTATCGCTTTTTCCGAGCCAGGTATAAACACGCGCGAGCGAGCTCAATAGCGCCGCTGACTCAGATGATTGCGCTAGCCTGCTTTCCAATTTCACCCGCGCTGAGTCAAAGTAAACCTCCGCCGCAGACAGCTTCTTCATCTTTGAGAGACATGCGCCCTTCATGAAATAGTAATCGGAACTGTCTGGATTGTTTGGGTGCAGGACCACTCCCGGCGAAGTCAGCAGGCCAAAAGCATGCTCATAGTCCTTGTCACAAAAGTCATAATATACCTCAAACCAGGTCAACTGAGGCGTGCGGCCGGTACAAGCTTTCCCGTCATCAAGCGCTTCCCGGGCTTGTCGAGTTTCACCCGTCAAATTGAGCAACGCAAATGATTTCACCAGATAAGCGGCCGGGGTATTCGGATGCAAATCTATCACTTCATCAAATAGGGCGATGGCATCGTGATATCGACGGCAATAGAAATATGTAAATCCCAGTTCGTATCTGTACCACGCTTCACGGGGGTCGAGCAAAACAACCGTTTGCAGTCCTTCTATGGCCTCTTTCCATTTCCCCTGACGTCGCTGCACCCAGGCCATACTGGCGCGGGCCATGGCATTATTCGGCTGCAATTCGAGCACTCTGGAAAACTCGTCCAGCGCGCGGCCGAAATCGCGCAACCCATGATAATAATACCAGCCCAGAGCCTGGTGTGACTCGGCGGCGTGGGGCGCAAGTGCCAAGGCTTTGTCTATCATACTTCTGGCTTGTTTCAGACATTCTTCAGAGGGATCGGTTCCTTCCCAGTACATCTCGGCATAGATTAAACCTAATTCAGCATAGGCTTGAGCAAAATCGGGCGCCAGTTCGATTGCCTTGAGCTGCATCTTCTCTGCCAGACGAACTTCTTTGTGGGGGTAGCCCGCAATACTGAAATATTTCTTTCCCCTCAAATAATAATCATACGCCTTGGGGTCAACCTCAATCTTCCGGGAGAGTCGTTCGTCTTACGATTGCAATAATGCCACATCGAGCGCCG
>JBFMEF010000134.1 GCA_040753495.1 Candidatus Zixiibacteriota bacterium | reverse complement strand
CCCGGATGTCAATGAATCGGAGCGGGGATTCAGCGTCCGGGACAAGAAAATCCGTTTCGGGTTACTGGCGGTAAAGAATGTGGGCGAAGCGGCGGTGGAGACTATTATCGAATCGCGCCGTTCCGGCGGACACTTTAGTTCCATGGCTGATTTTGTCACGCGAGTCAATCTGAAACAGGTGAATAAGCGGGTTCTGGAATCGCTGATTTCAGCGGGGGCGCTCGATTCGCTTCCCGGAAACCGGGCGCAAAAATTCGCCGCCATTGAAGCGATGCTCGATTTTGGACAGAAGGTGGCAGTCAGCGGAAACGCCGTTGACCTCTTCTCGGTGGGAGGAGCCCCGGTTAAACGGGCCGAGCCGCAGTTTGAAAATATTCCTGACTGGTCTATCTCTTATAAGTTATCCAGCGAGAAAGAAACGTTGGGATTCTATGTCTCCGGTCATCCTCTGGACCGGTATCGCGCCGAACTGTCCGCTTTTGGCACCGCCGATACCGGCCGTATTGCGGAGGTCAGCGACGGGCGGGAGGTTCGCTTTGGAGGGATTATCTCCGCTATCAAAACCATGAATGATAAACGGGGGAATCGGATGGCTTTTGTCACTGTCGAAGATTTCAAGGGGAAAGCGGAGGTTATAGTTTTTTCTGATTGCTATGAGAAAGGGAAAAATTTCATTACGGAAGACAATATCGTAATGGTTTCAGGACGGGTTTCGACGCGTGAAGGGGAGATGCCGAAAATCGTGGCGAGCGAAATTTTCCCGCTCGATTCTCTTTCGGAGCGTTTCAACTGCGAGATGGTGGTCAGAATCGACGAAGATGCCTCGGAGCGCAAGCTCAGCGCCGTTCAGGCAGCCCTGGAGAAAAGTGTCGGCAATACCCCTGTGGTCTTTGCGGCGCGCCGCAACGGTGAGGAGTATCTTATTAGGTCTAAACGATTTAAGGTAACGCCCGAAACAAAGTTACTTCTCAAGCTGAAAGAATTGCTGGGGGATTCATCGGTTTATCTGCAGCCGCCCAATAAATAAGAAACCTTTTTAATCCGAATATGTTAAATTAGTAATAATATTTTGAAAGACTTGCGAAATGAGGCTCCGTATGCTTAGAAAGATGTTTATCCCGGCTTTGCTGGTCCTGCTGGCGGCATCGCTGCCGGCTCAGGATAATGGGGAAAAGAAATCCAAAGACACTTCCTCCTCCATTGATACCACCAAAATAAGCTGGGTCTCATATGACCAGGGACTTAAATTGGCCAAGTCGAGCGGCAAGCATATCATGGCTTATTTCACTACCAAGTGGTGCGGTTACTGCAAGAAGATGCAGAAAGAGGCTTTTGTTGACCCGGAAGTAATCAAATATTTGAATAGCCATTTTATCAGTATCTGGATAGATGCCGAATCAAATAAAGAACTCGATATCGACGGCTATAAAATTACCGAGCAGAAACTCTCGCAGGCGGAGTATCGTGTCGGGGGGTATCCCACCTTCTGGTTCCTGAAACCAAATACCGACCGTATCGCTCCGGCGCCGGGATATAAATCGACCGAGCAGTTTCTGGACATTCTCTATTTTGTCAAAGACGACCTCTATGAAAAAATGTCCTTTGCCGACTATATCAAGAACGGCGGACGAAACAAGAAGAACTGAAGGTGAAAATCGGATATGATTAGATATATAGGTATAATCTTCTCGCTGGCATTGCTGTTGTCTCTTGGCAGCTGCTCTTCGGATAACAAAGATACCTCCGGCAATCCGGGATATAATCAATCTGGAAAGCAGTCGGAGGTGACCTTTGCGGTTTATGACGTATTCGGGAAAGCGCGTAACTATGAAGAATTCAAAGGTAAAGGTCCGCTGGTTGTCAACTTCTGGGGAACCTGGTGCCCCCCCTGCCGCCGGGAACTTCCCGACCTGAAGAAGATTTACGCGGAATACAGGCCGCAGGGGCTGGAGATGATTGGAATGGCGGTAAACGATTCCCCCGGCAAAGTGCGTCAGTTCGCCGCCGAAAACGGGATGGACTGGGTAATGCTGATGGCAAACGATGATGCTATCCAGTCGTTCCAACTGGGAGCCGGGATTCCGGTAACTATATTTATAGACCGGCAGGGAAAAGAGGTCTCCCGTCTTATCGGCGCCCGCGTCTATGAGGACTTTAAGAAGGAAATAGCCAAAATAATTTAGATGTTCAAAAGATAAATGAAATGAGGCGGCAACTCTGCCGCCTTTTCTCTTCTGCGGAACTTATTGCATACTCTGCGATCAGGTTGACGCTCTACTTCACGCCTTCTTGCAAAATTCTCATCGTCCCCTAATAGTATTTTAACCTGGCAACTGCATTATAATCTGTCACATTGGTGATAGCAAAGCCCTTCCTTTGCTCTCGCATCCAGGCCCCGCCCGTGCGGGGCCATTTATTTATTGCACCTTCGAGGGGAAAAGAAGGTCTCAGTCGTCATCGGTTTCTCTTTTGGAGAAGTAAAATATCTCGGGGTGGTAGTGATATCCGGCCCTTTTGAAGGCGGCAATCGACGGCAGATTCTCGTCTTCAATCAGCGCCGCAATGACCTTGAGCCCTTGCTCTCTCAAGGATTTCTCGCACTCCTCAATTAAAACTCCGGCAAGCCGTCTCCCGCGATAATCCGGGTCGATTGCCAGCCGGTTAATCCACCCTTTACGGCCGTCCGATGTGCCTATTATCGCCCCGATCATCCGGGCGCCATCAAACATTCCCAGAAAACAGGTTTCCATCCGCTTGACCTCAGCCGCAATCGCTTCGCGGGAATCACGTCCCCGGGGACGATACGGCAGCCCCGAGCGGTCCCACAGCGCAATCAGATTGTCATAATCGGAGGCATCAAGCGGACGAATCAGATAATTCATATTTTTCCCTTAAAATCATTTCGACTCTATCAAGGGCGGTCTCGGTGGCGAAGGGAGTGTCGCTCCAGTGACGGCAGCCGGTAAAATTGAGGAAAACTCCACGCGCCGGAACGCCCAGCTCGCCGGCAGTGCGCATACCGGATGCCAGCGTCAAAATACAGGAGATGCCAATTACCGACAGAGACCGGTATTTTTTCTGCAGCCGCCGCAGCTGCTCCTCCAGTTTCCTCTGCGAAAAATACCCCGCAACACCATAACGGTCGGCCAGCTGCATGATTTTGTTTATCTGGCAGTTGGGAACACAGCGGTCGCAGACCTTGCCGTAGCGAGTCTTCTTTCGCTGGCATTTCTCCTGCATCAAGGAGAGACATTGCGGCAGGATTATGACCGTATTCTTCGCTGAATTAAAGGATTTTCTTCGGGACCGGTCGTAAAGCTGAAAAGCGAGCGCCTCCAGCAGATAAAACGGCCGGGGGGTGCGGCGAAACTGATGGTCATCACGAGCCGTGCCGTCGGAACAGGCCCTTTCATAAAAAGTGTCGATATTCTTGAATTCATCTTCAAAGAGCGCCAACCCTTTTTCCAATACCTCTGATGTAAACTGCTCCAGCTTGCTATAGAAGTCATCCTTCAGCAGAAAGGTCGGGGGCGTCTTGCGGGTCATAATCAAATATATGAAAATATCCGGTTCTTGCCAACAGCTGGAGAGAGTCCGAAATCGAGCCTCTCCAAACTACTTGACTTGCCTTGATTCCACCCTATATTGCAACCGATGTTGCTTGCTATTGATATCGGCAATACCAATACTGTCATCGGGCTCTTTGATGGCGAACGGCTTATTGACCACTTCCGCGCCGCATCGGTACATTCCCTAACCGTTGACGAATGCGGTTTCTTTGTCGCCGGTCTGCTGGAAAGACTCAAATTCGCCCCGGAAAAAGTCAGCCAGGTGGTGATTGCCTCGGTTGTTCCCCGGTTAACCCCGGTATATGAAGGAATGTCGCGCAAATATTTTAAGCAGGAGCCTCTGGTCGTCTCATCAAAGTTAAATCTTCCTATAAAAATTGGATACCATGACCCGACTGCGGTCGGAGCCGACCGTATTGCCAATGCCGTCGCCGGTTTTGTCCGTTTTGGTGGACCGCTTATCATTGTTGACTACGGTACCGCCACCACTTTTGATGTCATCACGGCCGAAGGTGTCTACCTGGGCGGAGTGATTGCTCCGGGACCGGAGACCTCCAGCGGGGAATTGGCGCGGCGAGCGGCACGTCTTTTTGAGGTAAGAATCGAAAAACCGGCACGTGTTATCGGGCGAACCACCGCCGAGTCAATCAAATCCGGACTCTTCTACGGCACCGTAGGACAGGTGGACCTCATTATTCAGCTGATAATGGAGGAACTGATGACCCCGGCCCGGGTGATTGCAACCGGCGGACTTGCCACTGACTTTGCAGCAGAATCGAAGTTCATCGAAGCGACTTATCCAACCCTGACTCTGGATGGCCTGAAGATAATTGCCGGCTATCCCGCCATTTAGATAACTGCTTAATAATCAATAGATTACACCGATACCAAAAAAATCTTGAAACCGCTTGACAATTTGGCGTAAAAGAATATATTTGCCGACTGTTAGCACTCTCCATGGTTGAGTGCTAACAGTCAAGCAGGTTAACAAGAAGCAACTTTTAATTTTTTGCAGTTTGGAGGATACAATATGATGGTGAAACCATTGGCCGACCGTGTCGTGGTAAAGCCGGTCGAGATGGCGGAAGTGAAAAAGGGCGGTATCATTATACCGGATACAGCCAAAGAGAAACCGCAAGAGGGTGAAGTGATGGAAGTCGGTCCGGGACGGACCACGGAAGACGGCAAGAAAGTTCCGATGGAAGTCAAGAAAGGGGACCGCGTTCTTTATGGCAAATATTCCGGGACAGAAGTTACCCTGGACGGTTCAGAATTCCTGATTATGCGTGAGTCTGATATTCTCGCTATAGTTTCCAAATAAATCCAAAGGAGTGATAATATGGCTAAACTGATTGAATATGATGCGCAAGCGCGCGAGAAACTTAAAAGAGGAGTCGATAAACTGGCGGATGCCGTCAAGGTGACTCTGGGTCCCAAAGGGCGCAATGTTATTCTGGATAAGAAATTCGGGTCACCGACGGTAACCAAAGATGGTGTCTCGGTCGCCAAAGAGATTGAGCTGGAAGACCACTTTGAGAATATGGGCGCTCAGATGCTCAAGGAAGTGGCTTCGAAAACTTCTGATGTTGCCGGTGACGGCACCACCACCGCGACTGTATTGGCGCAGGCTATTTATCGCGAAGGGATTAAATCGGTAACCGCCGGGGTGAATCCGATGGCGCTCAAGCGCGGGATTGACTTCGCCGTGGAGAAAGTTGTCGGCGAAATCCGCAAGATTTCCCAGCCGGTTGCCGGAGACCTCAACAAGATTCGGCAGGTCGGCACTATTTCCGCCAACAACGACAAGGGAATCGGCGACAAGATTGCCGAGGCGATGGATAAAGTCGGCAAAGACGGTGTCATCACAGTCGAAGAGTCCAAGACAATTGAGACTACTCTGGAAGTAGTCGAAGGGATGCAGTTCGACCGCGGTTATGTTTCCCCGTATTTTGTAACTGATGCCGACAATATGGAAGCGGTTCTGGAAGATGCCTTGATTCTGATTCATGACAAGAAGATCTCGACTATGAAAGACCTTCTTCCGATTCTGGAAAAAGTCGCCCAGATGGGCCGCCCGCTGCTGATTATTTCCGAAGATATCGAAGGTGAAGCGCTGGCAACGCTGGTTGTCAATAAACTGCGCGGCACCCTGAAAGTAGGGGCGGTAAAAGCTCCCGGCTTTGGCGACCGGAGAAAGGCGATGCTCGAGGATATCGCAGTTCTGACCGGCGGCAAAGTTATTTCCGAAGAGCTCGGATTCAAGCTGGAAAATACGGTCGTGTCCGATTTGGGTCGCGCCAAGAAAGTCGTGGTGGATAAGGACAACACTACTATCGTCGAAGGCGCCGGTAACACCAATGATATCAAAGCCCGCATCGGCCAGATTAGACGTCAGATTGAAGAGACCACCTCGGACTACGACCGGGAGAAACTGCAGGAGCGTCTTGCTAAACTTGCCGGCGGTGTGGCGGTCATAAATGTCGGCGCCGCTACCGAGACGGAAATGAAAGAGAAGAAAGCCCGTGTCGAGGATGCGCTGCACGCCACCCGGGCAGCCGTTGAAGAGGGAATTGTTCCCGGCGGCGGTGTTGTCTTCCTGAGAGCAATGAAGGCTCTGGAGGGGTTAAAAATGTCCGACGATGAGATGATTGGCGTCAATATAATACGCAAGGCGCTGGAAGAGCCGATTCGTCAGATTGCCAGCAATGCCGGTGTCGAAGGCTCCATTGTCGTGGACAAAGTTATCCGCGAAAACGGGGCGTTCGGATATAACGCCGAAACCGGCACCTATGAAGATATGATTAAAGCCGGCGTCATTGACCCGACCAAAGTAGCCCGCACGGCTCTGGAAAATGCCGCTTCTATCGGCGGTCTTCTGCTGACCACGGAAGCGATTATTACAGAAAAGCCGGAAGAGAAGAAGGCTGCGCCGGCAATGCCGGGCGGCGGCGGTTACGGTGACATGTATTAATTGACCCCTTACGCATCTCCTAATAAAGAAACCCCTGCCAATTGGCGGGGGTTTTCTTATGAGCAGCGGCGGCTCTTGACTTGAGTTGCAGATTTCTTTAGAATGCGACTGTGTCAAAACTGGATGCCTTCATTGCCGATGTTAAACAGAGTTTTCCGGATGACCGGCTTACCTATCAAAAGGGGATTGCCACTTTTCATCCGGAGAACGGCGCCGAAGCTGCGGCGCTGTTTCGTATGGCAAATCAAGCCCGGCAGCAGTTGTTTATTACCGGATTCGGCAACCAGATGGACCCGTTCGGTGAGAAATTCGCTGACCTGATGACCCTGCGCAGCGACCGTCTAAATACCCTGCTTAAAGTCGCCGCGGATGATTTCTATATCGAAGTCGGCGCCGGATATCCTCTTCGTGAACTGAACCAGGAACTTTCGGAATACGGCTTATTTCTACCTCATAGCGACCTGCCGTATGTCGGCTCTATCGCCGGCGCGATTGCTGTCGGCCTTACCGCTCAGCGCGGAACGCAACCGCTTCCCTTGAGCCGTTATCTAATCATGGCCGAAATCGCCACTCCCACCGGCGATCTGATAAAACCGGGCTCGGCCTGTTTCAAATCTGTCTCCGGATTCGATATTGTCAAAATCTATTTTTCTTCCTGGGGCATGCTGGGGATGATTGTCACGGTGACTTTGCGAGTGCTCCCCTTTTCTATCAAAGATGAGTATAATACTCTGGTGCAGAATGCTATCGACTATCGCAAATTCTATCAGTTGTACCAGGAGCCTGAGGAGAATATCTCCGCTCGATACTCTCTCAGAATCAAATCAAAGTTTGACCCCAAAAATATTCTCCCGCTAATTGCTGTGTAACCCGATATCTAACTTTGCCTTAGTATCCTTGGTCGACATATGGGACAGGAACTTTGAGGGGACGAGGACGTATTACATTCTGTACTTTCATTATAACCGATTGATAGAATGCTTATAAAAGTTGCCGCTGTTCAGACATTTTTGGGCAAGAAGCTTACTATCGAGGAGAAGCTGTTCATTTTTCGTCAGCGCCCCGACTTTATCTGTTTGCCTGAATACAGCCTTATAGACCCGGCTACTCCCGATTTCGCCCGCGCCGCTTTGATGTCGATTGAGCACCTGAAATACCTTCGCTCCCTTTCCGAAGAACTCTCCACCTTTTTGGTCGGCGGCTCGGTGGTCGAGGGAGAAGGGGACTCGCTCTACAATAGTTCGTACATTTATAACCGGGGAGTTTTTTACGGTAAATACCGCAAGTTAAATCCGGTGAGCGGTGAAATTGCTCGCGGGATTCTTCCCGGCGACCGGACCTTAATCGATGATATTGACGGCATCCGGATAGCGGTAATGATATGCGCCGACGCCTTGAATCCTGACCTCTTTCGGATGGTTGGAGGGCAAGGGGCTGATATAATTTTTATTCCGACCACCTCGGCATTTCGGCCGGGGGAATCAAAGTCGGAGAAGCACAATCGGGACCGAGAGATATATCTGCGCGGGGCGGAGCTGGCCGGGGCATTTGTGGTCAAGACCTGCGGTGTCGGAACCTTATTCGGCAAACCGCTTCAAGGACGCTCCTTGATTGCGGCGCCATGGGGAATTCTGGAGAGAGTCGATATCTATTCTGAAGCGACCTCAGCCATCCTCACTTCCATACTTGATATTGAAGAACTGCGGGAGTTTCGCGCCAAGCGCAAGATTGTCACCGACCTGCGCTTCCAATAAAAAACCCCGCATCAGGCGGGGTCTTTCAAATCATTACGGCGCGGTCAGGTTCCGCTGTAGAATTTGTCTACGAAATTCTCGATTTTGGAATTCTGCACCAGGTTTTCAAACCAGCGCCCATACAAATCCTGTTGTTTCTTCTGCAACACGGCGACTCTTATTGAATCCTGAGCGCGGTTGAAATCTTCAAGATTCGGCGATGTCCTCTCCAGCAGTCTTATAATGGCGGCGCCGTTGTCATGGGGAATCGGACGGGAAATGTCCCCGTACGACTGCATGGCAAACGCCATTCCTATTATCTCGGGGACTCGTCCCAGACCTGGAATAGACGATTTGCGCGTGATATTCTCCGTCGTGGCATAGGGATACCCTTTGTTTTCTCCGACCTTTTCGATAGGTGTCCCCGATTTTATGAGGTCGTATACTTCTTCAGCCTCTTTGACGGCCAGCTCCCTGGCGCGCTCCAGACTCAGTTTTTGATTTATCGCTTTTTCCACTTCCTCGAAAGGAGTGTACCCTTCGGGTAGATGCGACGCAACCTTTGCCACAAAGAGCATAGCGGAATTCTCTAAAACGTCCGAGATGGTTCCCGGTTTACTATCAAAGGCGAAGTCGGAAAGCTGCCTGTCTTCGCCGACATACTGAATATATTCGCCTCTCTGAAAAGGTTTGGTGGAGCGCGTTTCCAGACCTAACTCTTCCACCGCCTTCTCAAATCCTTTCTGCCGGGCGAGCTCTATAAATTCCTGGCCCTTCAGCGCCAGTTGCTCCACCGTTTCACTCGATGGACCCACCTTGAGCAGTATATGGGCGGCATTAATTTTTTCTGTTGATACCGGCGCTGTCGCCCCGGGCGGGGTCTCTTTGTCAGTCCGCCGACCCAACAGCTTGACAATATGCCAGCCAAAGCGGGTCCGGAAAGGAGGGCTGACCTGATTCATCTGCAAAGCCCAGGCAACACTGTCAAACTGGGGAACCATCTGTCCCCGCGCGAACCAACCGAGGTCGCCGCCGCCGGCGGCGGAATTGTCCTGCGAGAAAGTCTTTGCCAGTTCTCCAAAGTCGCCACCGGCAATTACCGAATCATAAATCTCTTTAATCTCCCGACCGACCCGCTCCCAGTCGTTCTCCGATGGTTCTTTCTGGAAAATGACCAGGTCGAGCGTTGCCCGCCGTTCCAACCGATAATCTTCTTTGTGCTCATCATAGTACTTCTGAAGGTCTTCCTTGCTGATTACCCCGACATTGGCGAGCATCTGCGATACCGGAACATTCAGGTAGCCGATGCGAACCGTCTCCTTCTCTTCCATAAAGGCTTCCATCACTTCGGACGGCGTCACCCGGATAGTATTGATTATCTCTTCCTGCAGTTTGTATCTTTTCAATTCCGGCAGAACGAAATTCTCTACCGATGCCCAGAAAGGGGCATATTCCGGATTCGCCATCGCATTGACATATTTCTGATAGTCGAATTTCCCGTCAGTCAGGAAAGCCGGGGTGGTCTGAAGCTCCTGCGGGGGATAGAGCCTGAGGTAACCATAGATTTCTTCACCACTGACATGTATCTTGTGTTTCTCTATTTGCTGATTAATAAGGTAATCGCCCACCAGACGGTTCCAGGCCTGGTTTTTGATTTCGTTCACTTTTTCCTGGGGAAGGTCATAGTCAACTTTGTCCTGCTCTTCCCGCAGCATAGCGCCGTAATAACGGTCAAAATCACGCATCCCAATCTCCTGGCCGTTGATAATCCCGATAGTGTCGCTGAAACGGCTGGAGGAAGAGATATTCATTCCCCATTCGAACACAATGGTCGCCAGAAAGAATACCAGCACCGTCGCCATAATAGGGACGATGAGTTTTCTCAAGAAAGCAAACATCTATATTTCTCCTTATCTTTTGTCAAAATGAGCCTTAAATATAAGCCAATTTCTGCATTTGGCAAGACGGTATTGCATAAGTTTATACATAATTGACGGCGAAATGTTTTGACTTTGAACTCCAACGCCGATAATATGTTAAAAAACTACTTATGCGTAACTTATCGGTCACGACATTTGGAATATTAGCGCTTCTCCTGACCGGGGCGAATATAGCCCGCGGACAAGATGTGTCCTGGCCTGTCCGGGGGGCGGTTGACCTGTCTTCGTCATTCTGCGATTTTCGAGCGGGCCATTTTCACGGCGGCATCGATATCCGAACCGGCGGCGCCGAAGGGCGCGAGGTCTTTGCGCCGGTTGACGGCTATATCTGGAGAATCCGCTATTCTTATTATGGCTACGGCAAATCAATATATCTGAAAGACAGCTCCGGGTATATATACGTCTTTGGGCATTTATCGCGATTGGCGGACCGCTTCGAAAAGGTTATAAGAAATGAGCAGTACCGTCAAAAACGATATTCTATCGACCAATATTTTGGCGACGACTCCCTTGTGGTAAAGCGGGGAGAACTTCTGGCATATTCCGGTCAGACCGGCGCGGGACCGCCCCATCTTCATTTCGAAAAGCGCACGCCGACAAATCTACCTCTCAATCCATTGACCAATGGCTTTCCGGTAGAGGACAAGTCTCCACCCGTGGTCGAGGCGCTTGGATTCAATTATGTTGACGATGTTTCGGTCTTTCCCAGCGGCGGACGCTCTATGACCGTTAATCTGTCTTATGACAGAGAACTGAAAAAATATGTCGTAGATTCCACCATAGCGCTTTCGGGACCCTTTGGCTTGAAAATCAAAACGTTTGACCGTATTCGCCCGCAGGGACCGCGGCTGAATATATATCGTGTTCGTCTGCTGATTGACGATTATATCACTTACGAGAACAGTTTTGACCGGTATGATTACGCCGAGACAAAAATGGTTGACCTCCTGTTTGATTATGAAGCGGCTGTTTCTGACAAAGATTATCAGCATCTTCTTTATAATCCCCCCGGTAAGGATTTTAGCGGCAGCCAGTCACTTTATAAAGAGGGCGGCGTTTTTACTTTCGTCAATGAGAACTCCTTCGGATTGCATAACGGACGAATCGAGATTTATGACGCCGCCGGCAATAAGTCGGAACTGCTGTTTAAGTTTACTTTTCATCCCCAGGGACCTCTCTTCCGACCGGAGTGGGTCAATGATACTATCTTCTATCTGGTGGCGCAGCCTAATGTTCAGTTCCTCGATATCGACCGAATCCAGGTATATAGCCTTGCCTCCGGCTCCGCCTGGAAAAGAGTTCGCGCAAACCATATTGAGAAAAGGGGTCGCTCCGACTATCGGGTCATTCTACCGCCGGAATCATCGCGCTGGAAAGCCCTGAAAATCGAAGTGGTGGGAAGCTCCGCCTGGCGTAAAGATGACCAATCTCTGCCTTTAAATCTCAAAGTCAGCCAGCGATATGACTGGAGCCATTCCCTGACCGATGGAGGCATACTTTTTCGAGCCGCTTCGCGCGATATAGCCCCACCGACTCCATCAATAAACATCGTTTACGATGACGGCTATATCGAAAATATGATGATGACTCCTACCGCAAACAATCGTTTTGCCGGGTTCTATCGCAACCATACCGTGGCGAGCAAAATCACAGCCTTCAAACTTTATTCGGGCGATATTCTCCTGGACAGTGTCGCGGTCGATATTCATCTCCTCGGTTTCAGCGACCGCGAGAAGATTCTGGAGCCGGTTGAGGGATTCAGAATCGTATCTAAGAGGTCGAATTTTTATCAACCACTTTTTGCGACAGGATTTGAGAAATCCGGCTGGTTTCCGGAGAAGCGCGATATTTTGAGTCCAGTCTATGCTGTGGAACCGGCAATTGTCCCTCTGGCAGAAGCAGTCGTTGTATCAATTCATTATACTGACTCATTGCCCCCTGAGAAAATCGGCATCGGAAAACTGAACAAAGATAACGGCTGGTCCTGGATAACCCCCAAATCAGTTGGGGGGTGGTTCAGCGCCAGTTCCAGCGCTTTAGGAGCCTTCACGTTGCTTAAAGATGATGAAGCGCCCCGGATTTCCCAGATAACTCCGGGAGACGGCAAGACGGTGCCTGGGGCTCGGCCTAAAGTGAGATTTGCTTTGAGCGATAATCTTTCCGGAATCGGAAGCGACCAGCAGCTGACCATTCTTATCGACGGCGAGTGGGTTATTCCGGAATATGACCCGGAATTGTTGCTGGTGAAAGCGGAGCCGGCGCGACCGTTGTCGCCAGGAAGGCATACTCTGGAAATCCGGGCGACCGATATGGCAGGAAACAGCCGGACGGTAAAATCGTCCTTTTATACCAAATGAGAGCAAAAGGATGGCTTAATGTTCTTTCCGCTGAAAGATGACAATCCTACTCAACGCAAGCCGGTTCTGACCGTTGCCATTATTGTGGTCAATACTCTGGTTTATATTCTCTCGATGACCCGGGGAATAGAAGGATTTCAGGCATTTGTTGTGCAATACGGACTGATTCCATATGAAATCACTCACATGACAGAACTAACCCCCCGGCTGCCATCTCCGATATTCCTGACACTCTTGACCAGTATGTTCCTGCACGGTGGCATAATGCATCTTGCCGGGAATATGCTCTTTCTCTGGGTCTTCGGGAATAATATCGAAGACCATCTGGGGCATTTTCGCTTTCTGCTCTTTTATATTGCGGCCGGTTTTGCCGCTGACGGTCTTTTCATTCTCTTTTCTCCGAACTCTCAGATACCCCTGGTGGGGGCATCCGGAGCCATTGCCGGACTTCTTGGCGCTTATCTGGTGCTTTATCCCCGTGCCAGAATTCATACCTTGATATTTCTTTTATATTTTATTCGCGTGGTTAAAATCCCTGCCGCCGTCGTGCTCGGTTTCTGGTTTTTCTATCAGATTCTAATGTCGGCTATGTCGTCGGGAGCAGGCGGTGGGGTCGCCTGGCTGGCTCATGTGGGGGGATTTGCCTTCGGCTGGCTCCTCTTCCGAATATTTGCCTCCAAACCGGGCGGGGGTCAGCGGATATACAGAATGCAGTGGTAAGACAAGATTGTTATCAAAGGAAAAGCCGAAGCGGAGGCTTCGGCTTCTCGCAATCAATCTGGTTTCTATCGGCTACTTCTTGACGCGATTGACCCCTTCCTGAGCATCAACAACCGCAATCGCCGCCATATCGACAATCTGGTTGACATCCAGCGTCCGATGCAGTACATGCACCGCCTTGGAAAGTCCCATCAGAATCGGGCCGACCGGAATCAATCCGCCCAGGCATTGGAGCAGTTTGTAGGCGATATTGCCGGAATTGAGGTCCGGGAAAACAAAGACATTCGCCTCGGTCTGCAGTTTGGAGAAGGGGAAGTACTTTTCAATCAGGTCCGGCATCAGCGCCGTATCGGCTTGCATTTCTCCATCAACTATCAGGTCGGGTCGTTTTGTTTTCACCAGGGCAGTCGCCTTCGCCACTTTCTCCGATTCAGGATACCGGGCTGAGCCGAAGTTGGAGAAAGAGAGCATCGCGATGCGCGGTTCGATATTAAATGCCCGCGCCACATTGGCGGAACTTATCGCAATCTCCGCCAGCTCTTCCGCCGTCGGGTCTATGTTTACCGTGGTATCGGCAAGCATATAGACTTTATCTTTCTGAAGCATGGCAAAGAGTCCCGAGACCCGGGTCAGCCCTTCACGAAGCCCTATAATCTGAAGCGCCGGGCGCATCGTGGTAGGATAATCCGATGTTACCCCGGAAAGAACGGCGTCACAATCCCCCATTTCCAGCATCATGATGCCGAAATAGGTCGGGTCGGTCATCGTCCGGACGGCGCTGTCGAGAGTAATGCCGCGACGCTGCCGCTTCTCATAGAAGCGCTTTCCGTACGCTTCCCGTCTCGATGATGTCGCCGGGTCAACAATCTCAATATCATTCAGATTGATTTCCAGTTCCTTCGCCATCGCCTTGATAGATTCCGGATTTCCCAGCACAATCGGCTTGGCGATCTTTTCCGAACTAATCATCTGACAGGCTCTGAGAATTCGTGAGGAATGACCTTCCGGGAAGACAATTTTCTTAGGGTCCCGTTTTGCCTTGCTGGTCACGACATCCATAATGACCCGGCCCTTGCCGATACGATGACTCAACTGACGTTTATATTCCTCGATATCGACCATTCTCTGGGCAACCCCGCTTTTCATGGCGGCTTGCGCCACGGCCGAGGCTTCCCACGTCAGTACTCTCTGGTCAAAAGGTTTGGGAATTATATAGTCGCGGCCGAATTTGAATCTATCCACGCCGTATGCCCGCGCTACTTCGTCGGGCACATCCTCTTTCGCCAGCGCTGCCAGCGCTCTGACGGCGGCGATTTTCATCTCTTCATTTATCGCTGTGGCATGAACATCAAGCGCTCCGCGGAAAATAAAAGGAAAGCCCAATACGTTGTTGACCTGGTTGGGATAATCGGAACGACCGGTCGCCATGATAATATCTTTGCGGGCCGCCACCGCCTCCGGGTAAGTTATCTCCGGGTCCGGATTTGCCATCGCAAAGATTATCGGGTCACGCCCCATAGAACGAACCATATCCTGCGTGACGGTATTGGCGATAGATACCCCGACAAAAACATCGGCGTCTTTCATGGCGTCGGCGAGAGTATGGGCATCGGTCTTTCTGACAAATTCCTGTTTGTATTTGTTGTACTTGTCGCCGCGCCCTTCATACATAACGCCCTTGGAATCGACCATCAGCATATTGGCGGGATTGACTCCAAGAGTGCAGTACAATTTGGCGCAGGCAATGCCGGCGGCGCCGGCGCCTGAGAAAACTACTCTTATTTTGTCAATATCCTTCTTCACAATCTCCAGTGCGTTGAGTAGCGCCGCGCCGGAAATGATCGCTGTCCCGTGCTGGTCGTCGTGAAAAACCGGAATCTTCATGGTCGCTTTGAGTGTTTCCTCAATATAGAAACATTCCGGCGCTTTGATATCTTCCAGATTAATGCCGCCAAAAGTCGGCTCCAGCAGCTGGCAACACTTGATTATTTCATCCGCATCTTCCGTACTCAACTCGATATCAAAGACATCGATATCGGCGAATCTCTTGAAGAGCACTCCCTTACCTTCCATCACCGGCTTTCCGGCGGCGGCTCCGATATTCCCCAGTCCCAGAACAGCGGTGCCATTGGATACAACCGCCACAAGGTTTCCTTTGGCGGTATACTTATAAACATCCGCCGGATTCTTGTGGATTTCCAAGCAGGGCTGCGCTACTCCCGGCGTATATGCCAGTGACAGGTCGAGCTGCGTGGTGCAGGGCTTGGTCGGGTTGATTTCTACTTTTCCCGGTTTACCTTTGGAATGGTAATCCAGGGCCTGTTGTTTAGTGATCATTATCCAATAACTCCATTCTTATTGTAAGAAATCTCTATATCGCATGGGTGATATATAGGACTTGCATCGAAATAGTCAAGGAGATTCCCCGTCAGACGGTACGACCGAGAATAAATTTCGGACGCAATTCAATTTTTATAAAAATTGCCGATATTGTCATATATCGATAATGATATGCGAGATGAAGAACTTAACATTAAGCAGCCTAATATCTTTATGCAGTCCCTTTTTTTTATTGATTTTTCCTTGTTGGTGAGTTAAACTATGCCCCAGTTCGAGTTAAAAAACAAAGAAAGCGCCGCCACCCCTTACGGAAAAGGATCAACGTTGGGTTTTTTTGACCTCTTTTCAAATGACATCGGGATCGACTTAGGAACCGCCAATACGCTGGTTTTTGTGCGGGGGCAGGGAATCGTTCTCAATGAACCGTCGGTGGTTGCTGTTGAAAAAACCAGCGGCAAAGTCCTTGCCGTTGGCTCGGCGGCAAAAGAGATGCTGGGACGAACTCCCGGTGAGATTGCCGCTATCCGTCCGCTGAAAGACGGCGTCATTGCCGACTTTGAAATTTCCGAAAAATTGCTTTCCGATTTCATCCGCCGCGTGGTGAAACATCGTTACCTGATGAAACCCCGCATAGTGATTTCGGTCCCGTCCGGTATAACCGAAGTGGAGAAGCGGGCGGTCCGTGATTCGGCGGAAAATGCCGGCGCCCGGGAAGTATTCCTGCTGCAGGAACCGATGGCAGCCGCGATCGGGGTAGGACTTCCAGTAGACCAGCCCTCCGGCATCATGATAATCGATATCGGCGGTGGCACTTCTGAAATCGCCGTCATCGCTTTGAACGGTATTGTCAATAATATCTCAGTCCGGATTGCCGGGGATGAGATGAATGACTCTATCGTCATGTATCTAAAGAAAAATTACAATCTGCTTATTGGTGAGCTGACCGCTGAGGAGATCAAAATCAAAATCGGCTCCGCTTTTCCGCTGGAGAAAGAACTCTCGATGGAAATCAAGGGGCGCGACCTGGTCGCCGGAGTGCCCAAGAATCTCAAACTCTCATCGGTGCAGGTGCGGGAAGCCCTGGTGGAGCCTATAGAGCGAATAGTGGAAGCGGTTCGCCAGTCGCTGGAGCGGACCCCCCCGGAGCTGGCCTCCGATATTCTTGAGCGTGGAATCATTCTGACCGGCGGCGGCGCCCTTCTGCGAGGCTTGGATAAGAGACTTCGCCAGGAGACTAATCTTCCTGTCAATGTTGCCGAGGACCCCCTTACATGTGTCGTTCGTGGGACTGGCAAAGTGCTTGAAAATATGCAGATGTTTTCTAAAGTCTTAATGAAGAGTCGTCGCGATTAGTCCATACTAAGCCGTTGCATATCAAAATCTTAAAGGCAAACTTGGAATAGTTTGCCTTTTTTGTTAGTCTTTTTTAGATATTGACTGTCTAACTATTAAAAGAAACAGAACTGATGGGATTAGATGACAGGGAATTGGTTTCAAAGGCGAAAGCCGGCGACCGGAAGGCGTTTGACGAGTTAGTCAGGAATAATAGAGATAATATGTTTGCCCTTATATACAGGATGACCGGTGACCGCGAAACGGCACTCGATTTGATGCAGGATACTTTCTTCACGGCATATAAAGAACTGAGCCGTTTCCGCCAGGAGGCTAATTTCTCTTCATGGCTTTACCGGGTGGCGTCAAACAAGACTCTCAACTATCTCAAACGGCGCAAGATTCTTTCCTTTTTACCGCTGGCGCGATTGCAGGGCTCCGAGCCGACCGTGGAGATGGAGAGTAGTATCGAGAATACCGAAGTCAGCGCCGCGCTCCTGAAGAGAGTTGATGAACTACCCGCCAAGCAGAAGCTGATTTTCAACCTTAGATATTATCAGGAACTCTCTTTCGTGGAGATAGCCAGGATTCTGAAAAAGAGCGAATCGACTGTCAAGACCAACTACCAGAAGGCAATTGAGAAATTGCGCCTGAGTTTAAAGGAGTTGCGTTGAGATGAAGGAGTGTCGTCCCATACAGGAAAAGCTGCTCCTTGCGATGAATGCGAGCGCTCTGACCCCGGAGGAGAAAAGACACCTGGGTGATTGCCGCGATTGTGCCGGTATTCTTGACCAGTTGCAATCGCTTGATAGCACTCTGCGCAAATCGAAAATTCATTCCCTGACTCCCTCGGAGTCGGTTGGCTTTCAGGCGGCGCTTGATGAGAAAATTTCAAAATACCGGGAGCGTCTTCAAAACGGTCATAATCTTGCCCTCCGCTACAGCGCGCTGGCGGCAGCAATGGCGCTGTTGCTTTTTCTTGTTTTTGCCAATCGTCTGCAGTTCCCCGGTTTTAGTTTCGGACCGGAGGCGCAAGTGGCGTCTAATATTGATTCCGCAATTGAATCTCTGATGGCGGAGGAAGCGGCGTTGTTGACGGATGACGACCCGGTCATAGATGAGTCTTACCTGCGGGTAGTAGTTTCCGATTATGCCCGCAGTTACGGATATAATACCGGCGATATTCTGCTGGGAGAATTATCATCAGAAGAACTCGAATATATCAGGAAAAATTTCAAGATAGGGGATATACTATGAAAAGAATCTCTTTCATTCATATCGGCGCTCTGCTGACGCTCCTTCTGATAATGATGCCGTCGCTCTCCTTTGCCCAACCTCCGGAATGGGCCGGCCGCGGCGACCCGGAACAGCGAGCGCGCAACCTGGAGAATCTGCGGCTGCTGAAAATGATGGAATTTCTCGAGCTCTCCGAGGAGCAGAGCAGCCGGTTTATCTCTCGCTTTGTCTCTTTCCGCAAAGAGGACCGGGAGATCGCGGAATCTATCCAGAAGGAAGTGGATAAACTGGCGGAAATACTTAAGAGCGAGAACCCGTCCGAAAACGAAATTCGCAAGTTGGTGGCGCTGATTGACGACCTGCGGGAGAAACGCCACCAGAGCATAAACCGGTTCCATAAGGATATTGCCGGAATCCTAACCGCAGTGCAACTGGGCAGAGCCACCGTTTTCGAGGAGCGCTTTGAAAGAGAATTGATTTCGAGCGTGCGCGGCTTCCGCATGAAGCATATGCCGCCGCTGGAGCCTTAAGCGAAATGATTTAACATTATTTGAAAGGAGAAATGCTATGAAACGCCTGATCACCCTGACTGCCATCGCCTTCCTGCTGAGCGCAGTCTATGTCGCCGCCGACCCGGGTCAACGGGGAGGAGGACGAGGTCTCGGCCATCCGGGCGGAGGTCCCGCAGGATGTTTTGATGATGATGATATGGGCCGTCCGGGGATGCTGCTTCGCCTGGCTGATGAAATCGGTCTGGACGAGAGCCAGAAAGCGCAGATTCTGAAGATGAATGAGGAGCATGCCATCCTCCGCATCGACAAGGAGGCTGAATTGGAGAAAGCCCAGGTCAAGCTTCGTCATCTGAGAATCTCCAACGCTCCGGAAAAGGAAGTCCTTGCCGCCATCGATAAGGTAGGAGCCTTAAAAACCGAGATGCGCAAGATGCAGTATCAGCATCGCCAGAGAGTTTCCGCAGTCCTGAATGCTGAGCAACTGAAGAAACTTCAGGAATTGAGACCCGGTATGGGGCGCGGTGACGGTCCGGGCCGAGCCGGTCAAAAAGACGGCAGAGGCTGGGGAAGCTGCGATGGAAGCGGGCCGCATGGCCACAGAATGAACTGCGACTTCCCGTGCCGTCGGATGTAAGTTTATCCCCTTCCTCATAAAGAGAAGGCAGGCTATTAGCCTGCCTTTTCATTTTGAAAGACAGTTGATAAGCCTAACCAATTACTGTTAAATATCTTATGCGAATACTGCCATTATGGCATATTTTCTGACAGATTCGACTTGACTTCCAATCGTATAATTCGATATATATAATCATGATACCAAATGAACAATTCATTATTGATTTTCTCGCCTATAAGGCGGGACGGCCGCTGAAGGTTCGAGATCTTGCCAAAGCCCTTAACATTGCTGAGCGCGATTACTCCGCATTTCGAACCATGGTGCGCAAGCTTACCGAGTCGGGGCGGTTGGTGCTCCTTAAGAGCAATCGCCTCGGCGTACCGGCGGCGCTCAACCTTGTAATAGGAAACATCTCCATTTCCAAAGGCGGGTACGGCACGATTACGACTGAGGCTGGCGAACCGGTCGTGATTCTTCCGGATGACACTCTTACGGCGCTTGACGGCGACAAAGTTATGGTGCGGGTCGGGACCGGTCCTGAGGATGAACTCTCGGGAAAGGTGATTAAAGTGATTGAGCGCTCGGGGCGCGATATAGTCGGCACCTTCCGCGCCAAGAAGAATTTCAATTATGTCGTTCCTGACGACCGCAAGATTCATCGGGATATCTATATCCCCAACCAGTATTCTCGTAAGGCGCGTGACGGCGAAAAGGTGGTGGTTCGCGTCAGCGAATGGGAAGATTATCTGACTAATCCGGAAGGGGAGGTAACGGAGCGTCTGGGGATGCCGTATGAGCCGGGGGTTGACCTTTTGACGGTGATTCGTAATTATCAACTTGCCGATAAATTTCGCCCGGAAGTAATGGCCGAGGTGGAGATGGCTGAGAAGCTTTTTAGCCAGGACGAAATAGGGCGACGTCGCGATTTTACCGGTGAGACAATCTATACCATCGACCCGGAAGATGCCAAAGACCATGATGATGCCATCTCGGTGCAGAAGACCGCGCGCGGTTATCGTTTGGGGGTTTTTATCGCCGATGTGTCCCACTTTGTGCCGGAAGGAAGCGAACTGGATAAGGAAGCCTTCCGTCGCGGCAACTCGGTTTATCTTCCCGGCTCGGTTATCCCGATGCTGCCGGAAAAGTTGTCAAATGACCTCTGCTCTTTGAAGCCGAACCGGAAACGGCTGGTCTATGCCACTATTATCGAGTTTGACGATAATGGGAAAGTCCTCGGCTACGAAATCACTGAGGGGGTAATAAATTCCCGCGCCAAACTGTCATACGAAGAGGTCCAGGAATATTTTGATAAGGGGCAGTCATCAGACGGAATGGGTAAGGTTGCCGAAAACCTTTCTCTGGCGCGGCAGCTCGCGGCTGTTCTGACCAGAAAGCGGATGTTGGAAGGGTCTCTCGATTTCGACCTGCCGGAGGCGAAGATAATTCTTAACTCGCGCGGTGAGATAGTCGAAATCGGTAACCGCGTGAGACTGGAATCGCATCGTCTCATTGAGGAATTCATGCTTGCCGCCAATCGTGTGGTGGCGCTGCATGTTTTCCGCCTCGGGCAAAAGTTCCTCTACCGGGTGCATGATAAACCGGACCTGGAAAAACTGGAAGCGTTCTCTTATCTTGTCTCCACCCTGGGGTACAATTTTCCGGTCAGCGACCATATGAAGCCGCTTCAGTTCGCCCGCTTTCTCGATAAGATAAAGGGGAAACCGGAAGAGGAGCTTTTGAATGAGCTGATGCTTCGCTCGATGAAAAAGGCGGTTTATCAGCCGCAGAATATAGGCCATTTCGGGCTGGCGTTTTCGCATTATACTCATTTTACATCGCCGATTCGCCGCTACCCCGACCTGATTGTGCACCGTCTTCTCAAGAAGCTGAAAACAGGTCGTTACCCGGAGAAGCTGTATAAGAGAATTGATGCCATTCTGACCAATGTCGGGCGACACTGCTCTGAAACTGAACGAAACGCCGAAGCGGCCGAGCGCGAGGCGATTAAAGTGAAGCAGGTCGCCTATATGGCGGAAAAGATAGGCCAGGAATATAACGGCGTAATTTCCGGCATTCTGAACTTCGGTTTCTTTGTGCGGTTGGCCGATATCGGCGCCGAAGGAATGGTTCGTCTATCGACCCTGGAAGATGATTACTACAAATTCGACCCCAAGCATTTTCGGCTGGTGGGTAACGCCACCGGCAGAATTTTCCGTTTAGGCGATACCGTTCGTGTCGGGGTAATGTCGGTGGATAAGTCGCGGAATGAAATTAATCTGTATCTGATTCAGCCGGAAGGGAGCAAGAAAAAAAGTCGCAAAGGGAGAAGATACCGCCGATGAGCGCTTCGCTGGCGACACTTATCCGGCGTGAGACTCTGCTCCGGGAACCGTCCCTCGAAAACCGGCTGGCCGAACTGGGAGAATTGCATCATGATATCTCCCCCCTATACAATGCGCTGAAAGAGCGGGCCGTGGAACTGATTCTGATTGAAGCCGATTTTCCCGGTATCAATGCCGGTCTCATCCGGAAACTGCGACTGCGCTCCCCTCTGACTGATATCTGGCTTTTGCGACGGTTTCAGCCGTCGCCGGTTGCGGCTGATGATGGATTCTACGACGGCTCCATTTCCCTCGACGCCGGAATGGAAAGATTGGAAGAGAAGATAAAGCAGATATATCATCAGAAAGCGCTTCTGAGAAAATTCCAAATTGTGGGGCGCTCGGAGCAGATGAAACTGGTGGCGGAAACAATAGAGAAGATTGCTCCGACCGATATTTCGATATTGATTATCGGACCCTCGGGAAGCGGCAAGGAACTGGTGGCGCGGGCGATACATGAGAATTCATCGCGTTCTTCGGGATCGTTTGTCGCGGTGAATTGCGGGGCGCTGGCGGAAGGCGTGCTGGAATCTGAGTTATTCGGGCACGAGAAAGGCGCTTTCACCGGTTCGGTCGGCAAACGGGAGGGGCTTTTTGTTCAAGCTAATGGTGGAACCATTTTCCTTGACGAAATCGGCGAAACCAGACCGGATATGCAGGTGAAACTTCTGCGAGTGCTGGAAGACGGGATATTCTATCCGGTCGGCGGCGATAAACCGGCCCGTTCCGATGCGCGGGTAATTGCCGCCACCAATCGCGACCTGACCGAGGCGATAAAAGAGGGGCAATTTCGAGAAGATCTTTATTTTCGTCTGGGTGTGGTTAAGATTATGCTTCCGGCGCTATATGAGAGACGAGAAGATATTCTACCGCTGCTTTTTCATTTTGCTTCTCGGGAGAATCTGAAAGGATTCACCGATGGGGCGGTCGAGACGCTTCTTCGCTACGACTGGCCCGGCAATGTGCGGCAACTGCGCAACTTCGTTACTCGTATGGGAGCGCTTCATCGGCGCGATGAAATAACGGAGCGGGAAGTGGAGCAGTTTGTCCGGGAGCAGGGAATTTCGCAAAAGAATCTGCCGGTAGCGACGGGCCATACACCGGAGGAAGCGGGGCATGAGCTGATATATCGGGCGCTTCTTTCCCTGGGAAACGAGATTAGAATGCTTCGCGACCTGATTACCGCTAACCTGCCGTCACAAAACGGAATCAATGGCGAGTTCGAGCGCGGGACCTCCTTTTCGGGGAAGACGGGTGGCTCAATGCAGGATATGGAGCGGCAGCTTATTGCCGAGGTGCTGCGGGAAACCGGCGGCAACAGAAAAGCGGCCGCCCAAAAACTGGGAATCGGCGAGAGAACTCTTTACAGAAAAATAAAACAATACCATCTGAATTGAAAACAGGCACCATCATAGCGGTCCTGCTGCTGGGCGCGGCTATTTCCCTTTCCGCGCAGAATCTGGGAGGGAATCTTTATTCATCCAGAGACGAGCTTTTTGAGGCGTACCTCAAAGGAGATATCGATTATCAAACTTATCAGAATCTGCTGGAAATTCTGGAGACCGGCATAGACAGCACCAATCAGTTTCTGCTGGAGGAACTCACCGATTTCGGTTATTTTCTGACAGACGACCCGACCATGTTTACCCCGATGGAAACGGAACAGATCGAGGCAGCGCGACGACCCGAGGCAATGCATTTTCTGAGACTGCGACGTTACCAGGAACTTGCGGAGGAGGGCGATGCCGAGAACCGCTTTTATCTCCGATCGTCATTTCACCCGGATTGGAAAGTGCTTGTGCGCGGGGAAGACGATTATACCTCAGAGCCGGTTCTCAATGAGCGGTCGCTTGTAATGAAAAGCGACAATGGACCCATCCACAGAATGACCATTGGTAACTTCACCGCGCGATTTGGTCTGGGGCTGACTGTGGGGTATCGCGGCGGCCTGTTCTCCCGTACTGATAACTCGACGGAGGAATCAATATTGGTTCCAGAATTCCGCGGCTTTAACGGAATCTATCTTGAAGGCGGTCGCCGGAACGAAACAGCGCGATGGCTTTTTCACTACGACCGCGACGCCCGTCATCGCCTGAGCGCAACCGCCATATCTCTTGAGCGCAATCTGAAGCGCTTCCGCTTTGAGGCGATTGCCCTTGGCGCCGTGCTGAAAAACAGAACTCTGGATGAAAACTATTATCACTACCAGTATGGATTCTATTTCAATTATAAGTATCGGACAAACGAAATTTCGCTGGAAGCGGCGTCACAGAAAGAGTCGAAGACGGTAGTTCCGGCAGTTGTACTGGAATCGAAATTTAAAGTCGCACCGACAGCGCTGCGATTGGCTGTGTGGAAATATGATGATGATTTTATCAATATAATGGGTGGTGCACGGGCCGGTTCGACCAGCCGGTCCGTCGAGATTGACGAAATCGCTTTTTCATTCTCCGACCGGCGCAACAATCAAGCCGGATTTCTTCTTCGGGGCGACACCAGATTCGGCCGCCGCTGGCGTCATAATATCTCTCTCCAGCGGTTCGGCGCCGACCGTTTTTCCAGCCAGGGACGGTTATCGAGCTATCTCGAAAGAGAATTGTCCGCGGCGACCTCTATTCGTCTGTATTTTTTCCACAACAGTTATGATGAGATAATCGGTGCGCCGAGCTCCAGTGAAACCAGGATGGAATTTCAATACAAATTGGATGACGTTTTCCTGCGGACCTATTTCGGCTACAGTCGGGATAAAACCGAGAAGGAGTTTCTCTCCTATTTTATCAAAGCGCGAAAGAATCTGGCGCAGTTTGGACAGGTTGAGGTATGGCTGAACCTTGACAGGTTTAATCTGAATACCGGGCAGACCGACTACCTGTACGGATATATTATGGAGACAGTATCGCTGAACCCCAATTTTGATATGAGCGCCAAATATACCTATCGCTACAGCCGCGGCGCCGATGATAAGAATCGTCATTCCGCCTTTCTGGAAGGGCAAATGAGATGGTGAAAGCAAGGGTCATCATCGGTTTTGCTGTTTTTTTCCTGGTCTGTGGTTTAGGACGCTCGGTAAACGCCGACCTGATAATTAACGAAGTCATGGCCAATGAACCGGGTTCGCAGGTGACTCTGGAATGGATAGAAATTTTCAATAATTCCGACAGCGTCAAAAGCCTCTCCAACTACACTCTCGAAATCAACGGAACCTTGCTTCTGCTTCCTGATGACGTCATCACCGGTGGACAGTATTATATTCTCTGCCGAAGATTCGCGACATCGGGAACGGTTCCGGGATTTGAAGAAATCTGGGGGAATAATACCGGCGTCTGGGGTGACGACTTATCTAAGGAATTTTATCCGATTAATCAATTGACCGCCATGTCGTTGACCAACGATACCGGGCAGATAATACTCAGGTTTGGCGGCTCCACCAAGTCGTCCTTTGTCTGGAATCAGAATGGCGCCGACGGTGTTTCCTGGGAGCGATTCTCCCCGACCTCGGCGACCATTAGCAATTCCACCGACCCGCGCGGCGGCACGCCGGGCGAGATGAATTCCATTACGCCGCGAAGAAATGATTTATCGCTTGTATCTTTAAGCGCCTATCCGGCCGGCGCCGGCAGCACAACTCTTCGCTTTACAGTCGCCAATAGCGGCACGGATGAAATCGCTTCTTCTGATCTGAAATTTTACTATGACCTGGATAGGGATTCTGTGGTCAATGAAGGAGACCTTATAACGACATACTCTCTTTTCAATCTTTCTCCTTATGACACGATTGAATTTTCCGATGTCCTGACGCTTGAAGGCATCTATCCGACAGTACTGGCGCAATTGCCTGACGATGAACGACCCGAAAATAATATAAAATCGGCGCGAGCCACCGGAGAGGAATTTCCGCCGCTTATAATAAACGAATTTATGCCGTATCCCAGACCTCCGCTTTCTTCTGAGTGGGTCGAAATAAAGAACCGCACCGATTCGACCATTGACCTTGCCGGATGGAAAGTCGGCGATTCGTTGCGTCTGAATCTTATCCTGTCGGGAGCCCGTACCTTGGAAGCGGGGGAGTATCTGATACTGGCGCAGGACAGTGCCGCCTTTCGCGCCTTCTATGGCGATAATGCCATTCCCGTGGTGCAGCCATCGAGTTGGGCGGAACTGAATAATGGTGTTGACCAGGTTCGCCTCTATGATTCGAGCAATTTCCCCGCGGACAGTTTTCGTTACGGCTCAGTTTATCCCGACAATTACAGCTGGTCGCGGGGCGAAGAGGCGGGGAAAACAGAGCAGTGGGGACGTTCCATTGAACCCGGCGGAACGCCGGGAAAGATGAACCAAGTCTATTATCAGGCGTCAGCTTCCGCTATAAGTCTCAAAGTTGAACCGAATCCATTCTCACCGTCAAGAGACCGGCAGACCGCCATAACTTTTTCGATGCCACCCGGCGAGAATATGACCATCCGCATCTATGATACCGAAGGCCGTTTGGTCAAGACCATTCTCGATAATATGCCGGCGCTTGATGGGGTCGTTTATTGGGACGGCAAATCGGACGACAATCTTCGGCTCCGGGTCGGGATATATATTATCTATGCCGAAGTACATAACCGGGCGCAATTCAAGCAGACCGTGGTGATAGCGCCATGAGAAGATTTCTTCTGACAGGTATACTGGTTTTGTCGCTGTTTATTTCCGCCGACGGATTTGAAATCGGCTCCTCCCGCCGCGTCGCCGCCGGAGGCGCAGTACTTCTATCTGCTCCGGTCGCCGGCGATATCGTCGACTACCCCGCGGTCTATCTTGGCCAAAACTCCTTTGCCATAGAATCGGGATTTGAAAGGCGATTCGAACTTTCCGACCTGGATCGTATCTATCTTTCCGCCGGATATCGGCTGGGTGATTTTTCCCTCGCCGCCGGCGTTTCACAAAGAGGTAAGGATGATTACTATCTGGAGCGGGTCAATCGCGGCTCGGTATCGTATTATGCAGGCTTAATCTCGATGGGAGCCTCCGTTTCGGCGAAGTCGATAGAAATAGGCGAAGGGTACGGAAATTTCAGCGAGGTGGCTTTTGGTCTCGGCGGCGGTTTCAAATATGACATTTTGCGACTGGCGGTTTCGTTCGATAATATCAATCAGCCGCGGTTGGACAAGAACGCGCCCCGCGAGAATGTCATTACATCATTTCTGGCTGAAATGACCGGCGGTCCGAGGGTTTCTCTTCTGGGAAAGGCGGTACTGGAAAAGTCGGAGAAACCACGTCTGGCAATGGCGCAATATATCCGACTGATGGATGCTCATGCGCTTATCTGGAATATCACCGGCAATCCTCTGACTTACGGCGGCGGGGTAGAGATATATTACAGCGGATTTGCCATAAGTTATGCTGCCTCGTATCATCCGGCTCTCGGGTTCAGCCACAATGCGGCGCTGAGGTATAGCTTTTCTCCAGCGAAAAAAGGAACGGAGCGATGAGCGATTCTCGCAAACCGGCCGAAAGGGTCAGGGACTATGAAAGCCGGATTCTGGCGCCGTACGCCGCTTGCTCATCGAGGACTAAAGGACGCAAATATCCCCAGCGGGAGCATCCGTTGCGCACTGCCTATCAACGGGACCGCGACCGGGTCATTCATTCCGCGGCGTTCCGTCGGATGGAATACAAGACTCAGGTCTTTGTTAATCACGAAGGCGACCATTATCGGACACGGCTGACTCATACCATAGAAGTCGCGCAAATCAGCCGGACAATCGCGCGGGCGTTGGGCTTGAATGAAGATCTGGCTGAGGCGATCGCGCTGGTGCACGATTTGGGGCATACTCCTTTCGGGCATTCCGGCGAAGATGCTTTAGACGAGTTGATGGCTGCATTCGGGGGTTTTAATCATAACCGGCAATCGTTGCGGGTGGTCGATTTTCTGGAGCGCCGTTATCCCGATTTTCCGGGACTGAATCTCACCTATGAAGTGCGCGAAGGAATTATCAAGCATGAAACCTGGTCGCCGCAAATCTTGACTGACGAGTTTCCGCCGGATGAAAAACCGACCCTGGAAGCGGCGCTGGTCGATATTGCCGATTCTATTGCTTATAACAGCCATGATGTTGATGACGGGCTTTCGTCGGGAATTCTGGACCGGACGGATATGGAGCAGGTGCCGATTTTTAAGGATGCCGTGCGCGAATCGGAAAAACTGTGGCGCGAACTTGACCCGAAATTGCGACGGCATTCCCTGGTACGTCTTCTGGTGGACTGGCAGGTAACCGATTTGATCACTGAAACCTCGAATAATATCGACCGGTATGAAATTGACTCCCTTGACGCCGTCCGGCGTTGCCGTCAACCGATAATATCCTTTTCTTCTTCGGTTGCCGCGCGAGTGGAGGAATTGAAGCGGTATCTTTCGGAGAAAATGTATCGGCATCCGCGACTGCAGGCGATGTCGGACGACGCCCGGAAGGTAATTGCTACCCTCTTTCAACGATATAAAGAGGAGCCATCACGGCTTCACGGCAAATTCAAGCTCCGTCTGGGGAAAGAGCCGCGGGAGTTGATAATAGCCGATTTTATCGCCGGAATGACTGACCGGTATGCGCTGAAGATGTATGAGGAGCTGAAGTAAGGTTCGAAGGGCGAAGGGGCGCGGTATCGGTTATATCATGATTATTTCAAGCCTCTCTCGAGGGTTCACCTCGCAGACTACGAGCTAAACGGCTGAAAAAATCGCAGTCTACGAGTTAGAATAATCTAAGTTGCGGTTGAATCTTGGGTGTGGGTGGGAATTGTTTTCATTATATGGGAATGCTAAAATGCCTTGAACTGTCAGTCATTGAAGCAAGAGCTCCAGATTTATCTATAGACCTCAGTCACGGCAGTGACACCCCAGAGCACCACCATACATTCCTAGTCTTACTGAGGATTGAGTAAATCTAATTGCTGAAAGGAACCGCTAACCTGTGCGAATGATCTGATTGGTCACTCTATTTATCGCGTCATTTTAGAAGAACCATCTTTCGTGTCACCGCCTGGTCACCAGCGCGGAGACGATATAGATAAATACCCGAGGCGCAAGGCAATCTGTCGGAGTTATTGCCATCCCATTCCACCCGATACTTTCCCGCCGGCTTGCGCTCTTTGAGCAAGGTAATAACTTTCTGTCCCAGAATATTGTAGATATCCAGAGTGATATCGGCGGCGCGGGGGAGCTCGAATTGAATGACAGTACTCGGATTAAAAGGGTTGGGAAAATTCTGGGAGACAGTGAAGTTGTTCGGCAGAAGATTATCAGGGGTGTCCGCAACATTCAGAGGGATGTCGTTCATTATATAGTCAATCAAGGCGCGCGCCTGGTCAGGTTTCATATACCAGAGATGGAAGCCGAAAAGATAGGTAGTCGCCGCCGGACCGCGGGTGATAACGCCGACCGGATTGCCTTCCTGAAGCGATGTCCCGGGGTCGCGGGAGCGGAAGAGGTGCGTTACCTGGGCGCCCTCCTTGATTTTGAAGGAAGAAGCATACGGCGCAGTTCCGGGGGGCCAAAATAATTTTAACAGGGAAAGGAAAGGATTGCGGGTAGTATCGAAGGCGATGGAGGGGATATCCGGGTCGGTAGATTCGGCGTAGAGAAAGGCGCTGATAGAATCATAATCCGGATTGGGGGAATTATAAAAATAATACCCTCCGGTAACAAAAGAGGAATCAACATCGAAGAAAGGCGTCAGGAGCGGATTATCAAAGGCACAATATCCGTAGAAGTCTTCCTCGACGCTCCAGAATGGCGACTGCAGTCCGCCAAAGAGGGCAAGATGCCCACCGGACAGACAGAGTTTATGCAGCGTGGAATCAACGTCGGTATCCCGGACCAGAAAATTCAAAAGCAGGTCGTCAGCAATGACCAGTCGAAAGGGCATCATCTCGCGCCAGTGGAAGCAGACGGTGGAATCGCAGGGAGGTCGGAAGAGGGAATCATAGAGATTGTAAATCTGATAATCATAACCAGTCAGCAGCGATTGATAGAAATTCTTGACCGTGTCGTAATTCACCAGCGCCGGCAGTTTGGAGCGATTAGTGAGAACCAGAATATCGCGAGTTCGCAAAGTTCTGAAATGAGTGGTGACAGGTCGTGAAAATTCGGACTCAAAGCCGTACTTGTCAACCGCGGTCAGTATATAAATGGCGCCTTCCGCGATATCATTTTCGGTGAAGAAATGAACGCCGGAGTCAACCCGGGCATAGATTTCCATAGCGTAATAGAAGTACAAGGTATCGTCAATAACGACGGTATCAACGGGAGTTAATCTGCCAAGGGCATCCCCTTTATCATAGAAACGATGATAGCGGGTGTTGGCGGCGGCGCTGTCGGCAAATCGGTAGATATTATAATGGTCGATATCAATACCGGACGGAGGCAGCCATTCCAGGACGGCCGGTTCACCATCAGACACAAAGATATACTCGCTCTTCGGAGTTGGCGGCTCGTGGCGCTCAAAAAGCAGTACCGGCGCGCTTTCAGCGCCGACCCGGTCTCCGACCATATGCGCCACCGCTGCCAGGTAAGGATAATTTGGCGTCAGTCCGGAGAGTGTATGATGGAACGATGGCAGTTCATAGAATTCGGCCGGAGTGGTCGGTTTTAACCAGGGTGGGATGGCGCCAGGGTGAGGCAGGGAGTCGAGCGGAAGTTCATAGAGATTGAGGCGATAGGAGTTGATATCGTCAAAGACCCAGGGGTCCCATTCAAGAATGGCGGAGTCTCCGTTATGATATAAAACCGACAATCCAATGACAGGAAAGAAGGGGTCGATAAGAGAATCGACCATAAAATCAGCCCACCAGGAGTTCTCGATGAGACCGTACAGCCTAAGGTTGCTCAAGAAGGAATCTGGTTTATTCAGGTTGCGGCCGAAATTGTTGGGGTCCCAATGAACCCAGGTAGTGGTGAAAGTCGTCAAGATGACGCGTAGGCTGGAATCAGGAGGGAGAGTTTGAGCTCCCGCGGAAAGAAGAAATCTGGCATCAAATCCATTGGCTATGTCGGTGCCGCCGTCGATAGGCAAAATCCAACAGGAATCGAGCGTCTCCGGAGCCGCCAGGCGAATCTGGTCAAAATCCCACTCGGGATGGGTCATGATATAATATTTATTCCGGTCGCCTTCCGGGGTGCCGAGAAATCCACCGAAATCTCTGAAAGGGTATTCAATAGTGCCGCATTGACGGGGACCGTAATCCCGGAGAGGTTCCAAGTTAGAAACCCACCAGTTGAAATTATTGCTGGAGGGCGCAAAAGATGTTCTTAGAATCTTCGCCGCGAAGGCTCTGATGACACTGTTATCGGTGTAAATTCCATTCTCCGGGTCACCGTCATTGTCGATAATGTATCCGATTTTAAGTTCCGGTATGGAGCCGGCAATATCGTCCGAATGGATTTCAGCATTGGGGTAGATGCCGACATCACTGTCGAAATAGAATCCAACACAGGCATCTTTAATGGTATCGCGCCCGACATTGGTGATGACAATATCATACAGGATTATCATCTCATATAATTCATTTCGAATTACATGACTTCGGCTCGAGATTCTGAGATACATCGGGTCATAAGGCTGGAAGGGGAAAGGACCATAGGGACTGTCGGAAGGCGCTATCGTATCGGTGAAAAGAGCTCTCATCGTGAAATCAGAGAGATAGTCTATTCTTGATATGCTCGGTTGTGGTGGTCTCCCGGGCGGGTTCATTTCACGGATAATCTGCCAGCCGTCGTAGCCAACCGAAACCAGAGTATCGCCGTTGAGGATGCCACCTACCCAGATTGCGCCGGCAAAGAGATACTCCTTGTTGCTTCCGGGCGGGGACATAAATGAAGCCCGGGGCCAACCGGCGGCGGTCAGATAGTGCCCGTTTCCGCCACCTGCGCCAAACATGCCGAAACAATCAAAAGATGCGGAGACTTCCGCAGTTTGCTGCAGGGCTGCATAAACAGGCCAATTGATGTCCGGGTCGCTTTCAGTATCTTCCGTGAGTTTTATGCTCGCTGTGGATGGCGATTTGGATGGTCTCTGTAATTCTCCAGGATATAATGAGCGAGATGGTGATAATACCGGCAGACAAATCGAGATTGCAGTGAAAATGATAGCCAATTTAACGGTTTGCACTTTCCCTCCGACCACAAGGATTTATAGTACAATATAGACGAACCTCCGGCAGGCAAGTTCGATGGAAAGTGCATAAAATATCGGTTGAACCTGATGTCGTGAATTGAGCCAATAAACTGATTTATGGGGCCATCCAGATGACCGGAAAGTCACGCATTTGCTGTTTCCGGCGGTGCAGAAGAGTGAAGATTGATTCATACCATGGCTCGACACTGTTGTCGGTGCAGTCCTATCTCTTAGTGTTACAATAGATTAAATCTGTTCTAAAAGCGACCGATGGAAGGCATAGAATTTGCCCTGAAGTAGGGCATGGAATGTTATTTTGGCGCATATCGTCCCTCAGAGAAAGCGGCACTCTGTTTTAGCTCTGCCGAGAATCATAAGATGCTGGTCTGTTTTTCGATACCTGACGCCGGTATCAGTTTCAAAGCCCCGTTTGCCGGGGAGGAGCTTCATACCGAATATGCCTCGCTTTTGACTCTTCTGGAGTTCATCGAACTGAATCAAAAACTCTTTCAGGGAAAAGAGCTGTATATTTATGGTACCAACCTCGACCTGATAAACCAGGTAAATATGAAGGCGGTTTGTCAGTACGAATTCACGGAGCTGCTCAAGAAGACCCTTGAATACAAAGAGAAGTATGAATTCAGTCTCGGCTGGATACCGAAAGAAAACAACCCCGCTTTAGATTCCCTTTTTGATTGACAGCAGCGCGCTCCCCCCGTTAAATTCCGTCTGTGACACCGGCGGAACTCAATCGCGAAATTGAATCCGGCAAGTTTAAGCCGGTTTACTATTTCTACGGCTCGGAAGATTATCGGATGAAGGAAGCCGAGAAAAAACTGGTTTCCTGTTTTCTTCCGAAGTCGCTGGTCTCTGTCAATCATATCACCCTGACTGCCGCCAAAGGTAAGCTGCAGGATATTCTCAATGAACTGGCGGTAGTGCCGATGCTGGGGGAACGTCAGGTTTTTACCATAAATGATATTCAATCGCTGGTGCCTTCGGAAGTCGAGAAGATATTGTCGCTTCTGAGCCCGCCCGACCCCAACCGGGTTGTAATTTTGGTGACACCGGCTGCCAAGTACAAGAAAGATGCGGCGGCAATAAAACTTCTGATTAAGAAGACGGCGGAAGTGGAATTCGGAAAAGTCCGCAGCGATGTCGCGGAGCGTAAGATAGTTTCAACTCTGGCGGAGCATAAGATTGAGATTGATAGAGAGGCGGTAAGACTTCTGCTGGAGCTGAGCGCCGGTGATATGGGGGGGCTGACCGAGGAAATAAATAAACTTATCAATTATGCCGGTGAAGGGGGAAAGATCAGCCGTGAAGATGTGGCTTGTCTCAGCGCCGATTACCAGGCGTTCAAAGTCTTTGAACTGGGCGACTATGTGGCCGCGGGCGATTTTGACCAGGCTCTGGCAATGCTGGAAAATATGCTCAACAGCGGCGAGAAAGAATCGGGCGTTTTTTTCTGGTTGAGTAATCATTTTCAGGAGCTATATTTTGTCAAGAATGAGAAGCCGCTGCCGCCATTTCGGAAATGGATGACCGGCAAGTATCGTCAACAGGCGGCACGATTCGACAACGCCCAGGTAGAAGATATTATACTTCTGCTGTCCGAAGCCGACCGCGACTTGCGCGGAAATATTAAGCCGGAGAAACTGGTGTTGGAGAGACTGATTTTGAATATCTGCCGCATGTCCGGCAAAAAAGCGTAGGATTGATGAAAATTTTCCGGGAAGAAAACGAGCCGAGCCGGGTAAATAATAGAGGTGATGAGGTTGATGACCGCCGCCTGGTGGAATCTGCCTGCGGCGGGGACCGTGATGCCTACGGCAGGTTGATAGTCAAATATCAAAGGAAGGTTTTTCGAATGGTTTACTTGATGGTAGGAAGGTTCGACAGCGCCGAAGATATTGTTCAAGAAGCGTTTGTGAAAGCTTATCAATCGCTGGCGCGCTTTGAGAAAGACCGTCCCTTTTACCCCTGGATTTCTGCCATCGCTCGAAATCTGGCTATCAACCAGTTAAAGCGGGAGCTGCGGGAGATGCCGGTCGGGGAAGATGATGATTTCCTGCTGGAGAAGGCGTCGCCGGCGATGAACCCGCTCGAAGAACTTCTGGATAAGGAAAACGAGAAAAGATTCATAGCGGCGGTGAAAGGGCTTCCGGCGCCCTTCCGCGCCGTATTTATATTAAGGAGTTTTGAGAAACTGAGTTATGAGGAGATTGCCCGGGAACTGGGGATAACTGTCGGGACGGTCGATTCGCGTCTTAACCGGGCGCGGCAAAAGTTGATAGAATCACTTAAGGACCTTCTGTAAAATATGAAAGAATGCGACAAAATACGAGCCTTGCTGGGCAAGTATCTTGACGGTCGTCTCACCCGCGGAAAGATGGGAGAAGTGGAGAATCATCTTATCGGCTGTCCGGAGTGCCGTCGGCAGTTCGAGCAGATGAAAAAGTTGGAAAGCATGGCGGAAGACTTTCAGTTTGAGGGAAACGCCGAGTACTGGGAAGGGAGCAAAGAGAAGATACTTGCCGGGATACCGGATGGTCCTCCGGCGGATATTGTCGACGTACGGAGCAAGAGACGCTCCGAGAGCTGGGTACGGTTCGCGGCGGTCGCGGCATCCATAGTGCTGGTGGCGTTCATTTCATACTATGAAGGATGGTACAAGAAAGATAGCCCAGTTACGTCGCCCTCAAATGCGGTTGAAGAAGAAAGAGGCACGGAAAAAGACGAGATGAAGGCGACGGCAGGCGGAGGGGT
>JBFMEF010000133.1 GCA_040753495.1 Candidatus Zixiibacteriota bacterium | reverse complement strand
GCTGCTGGTTGGAGGAGCGGCTTTGTACCTTGTAGCGCTTCTGGGAGATTGGCTGTTCAAGAAGGAAAGTATGGGCGGTGGTGATATAAAAATGGCGGCGATGCTGGGAGCATTCCTGGGGTGGCAAAAGGTGCTTTTGATGTTCATCGGAGCGGCGGTAATCGGTCTGGTTATGGCGATAGTCTGGATGATGTTATCGCGCCGGGTGCGCCGCAGCCGCATGATTCCCTTTGGTCCCTTCCTGGCAATTGCGGCGGTGGGGACGATTCTTTTCGGCGACCGCTTGATTTCATTCTATATCAACCACTTTTTGCAGATGTAGTCAAAGCCAGGACTTATCAAGTGCGAAAGCATGGCGGCGGTAACTGGGAAATCAGATGAAGCTCAAATCGAACGGATTTCGCCACGAGATACAATTAGGTCTGGCGCTAATAATTCTGGTGCTGGTGGTACTGAATATCGCCTCCCATTATGCGCTTTACCGCGCCAAGGAATCGCTTGCCGACCGCAATCTTGATGTTTTGTCGGAAGCGGCAATTCAGGTGGCGAATCTTTTAAATGAGTCCGGCGGTGCCCCCCTTTCTCCCCAAAATGAAGAGGAAGTTATTGATGATTATGACCTGAAAGCAGTGCAGGTCTTGCCTCTCTATTATGAGACCGTACTGGAAATACAGCGGGGGGAATTTACCGACACCAATTTCATAAGGCTGGGGCGGGAGATTAACGCTGGTCAGATGGCGCCCCTGCTTAAGAACCATCCGGTGACACTTCACACCAGCGGCAATCCCGAGACTCTTTTCCTGTTTCCGGCGGAGAGTATGGGGTCGAAATATATTATTGCGATTAGTCGGGAGGATGCCCTTCTGGCGTCTCTGGAAAGCGCCGGAAAAGTGCTGGTTCTCTACGGCGTCCTGGCGGTCGCGGCAATACTTTTTATCTCTGTCAAGTTTGTGCATCTGATTATTAGACCTTTTGACCGGCTTCGGGAGGAGGCAGCCAAAAGCGGACGGCTGGAGAGTTCTGAAGGGGATGAAGTCGCCGGTCTGGTGCGGTCGTATGAAAAAATCATAAGTGAAATGAGAGCCAATGAGCAGGAGCTGGTGCGCCTCAATGATATCATCCAGAAGCGGGCAGCCGACCTGGAAATATATAATAATCATATACTGCATTCGATTCCATCAGGAATAATAACCCTCGACATTAAGTGCCGCATAATAACCGCCAACCGCTCGGCCGGACAGCTTTTAAATGTCTCTGAAACCGAATTGATAGGCACTGATTACCGCACGGGGCTGGCTTTTTCGCAAGGACTAAGGGAGGCGCTGGAGAGATTCCAGCAAGGAGAAAAAGTCAATCAGGAAACCGCCATTATTACTACTTCAGAGGGAAACAGCCGCACGGTGCAGGTTTCCATATCTCGCCTGAAAGATACCGCCGGCGAAGATATCGGGGCCGCCGTCATTTTCAATGACCAAACGGAATTTTTGAAGATACGAGACGAGCTGGAAATAAACCGCCGAATGGCTCTTCTGGGCGAAATGTCGGGGGGACTGGCGCATCAACTGAAGAATTCGGCAGCGGCGATGGTTGGTCTGGCGCGGCTAATTATCAGAAAAGGGGGAAGCGACGAATCGCTCAGAGAGAATAGCCAGATGCTTCTCAAAGAGGCGATGGAAACGGCCGAACTGGTCAGCCGTTTCCTCGATTTTTCGCGACCGATGCAACTGCAGATTAAGGAATTCAATATCAGTGACGTCGTTGAAGAACTTGTCAGGGGATTGCGCGAAAAATATCCCGAAATTCTGATGGAAGTCAACTCGAATACGGCCGGAGAAGCGGTCATCAGAGGGGATGAACTTCTTCTGAAGCAGGCGCTACTGAATTTAGCAGACAACGGCTGCAAGGCGGCGACAGTTTCCGGTGGAAAGGTGGAGATAGATATCTGTGACCAGGCCGGGGCTCTCCTCCTTATTGTCCGTGACAATGGTCCGGGAATACCGGAAGATTTGAAGGATAAGATTTTTACTCCGTTCATATCGGGGACCCCGTCCGGTACCGGGCTGGGGCTTCCTCTGGCGATGAAGATTGTCTCCATTCATGGGGGAGGGATTTCGTTTGAGTCCCACCCTCATCGCGGCACCGAATTCCATATCAGACTTCCCAGGAGAACGACCGGAAATCCGGTTAAGCCTCACGAAAGAGCGGCTCTTCCTGTCTGACAAAACTATTGCCACCCAGAGCGGAATTTCCTATATTGCCGGCTGCAATTTTAGGAGGTATGATGATTTCTCCCAATGACTTTCGAAAGGGACTGAAGCTGATGTTCGAAGGGTCCCCCTATTATATTGTCGATTTTCAGCATGTCAAAATGGGCCGGGGGAGACCGCATGTGAAAGCCAAAATGAAACACTTAATCACCGGCCAGGTGATTGAAAAGTCATTTCTGACTACAGAGAGTTTTGACCCGCCCGATTTGGAGATGCGCACTATGCAATATCTTTATGTCCAGGGCGATGAATATACTTTCATGGATTCTTCAAGTTATGACCAGGTGACTATTGACGCCGAGCATCTGGGTGAAGGTCGATGGTTCCTGATGGAGAATCATGAATACAATATTCTTTTCTTTGAAGGCAAGCCGATATCGCTGGAGCTTCCGGCCTCGGTGGTCCTGAAAGTGACGCAGTCGGAACCGGCGGTAAAGGGGGACTCGGTTTCAAATATAATGAAGCCGGCAACCTTGGAGACGGGTCTTCAGATAAAAGTCCCTCTCTTTGTCAAAGAAGGGGATATGGTCCGGGTAGATACGAGAACCAGCGAATATCTGGAACGGGCTACTTGAGACAGCAGACGGCGGGCCTTCTTGGCGTCGATGAATCCGGTAAGGGGGATTTCTTTGGTCCACTGGTTATAGCTGGGGTGGTAGCGGATGAGGAAGGGGAGAAGATACTCTCAGGGCGGGGGGTCAGAGATTCCAAGCTGATTGCCGACAACCGGATAATGGAGCTTGCTGAATGGGTAAAGGACAATTTCCCGCACGCCGTTGTGACAATAGGACCGGAAAAATATAATGAGTTATATGCGAAAATCAGGAATCTTAATCGTCTTTTAGCCTGGGGGCATTGCCGGGTGATTGAAAATCTGGCGGAGAAAGAAGCAATTGCGCAGGCGGTTTCTGACAAATTCGGTAAGACTGAATATATCGAGAAGGCGTTGATGGAGAAGGGAAAGCAGATCCCCGTCCGGCAGCAAGTCCGGGCGGAGTCCCTGCCGCAGGTAGCAGCGGCATCGATACTGGCGCGGGCGCAGTTTGTAAGATATCTGCAGCAGTTGTCATCGGAATATCGAATGACTCTTCCCAAGGGCGCCGGCGAGCCGGTCGATAAAGCGGCGGCGGAATTTGTTAGAATACACGGAAAAGAGGCGCTGGCAAAAGTTGCCAAGGTACATTTTCGCAATTTCAGCAAATTGGCGACCGGGTGAGCGGAATTATAGAGATGATTTTGCCGGGGAGCGGAGACTCGCTCCCCGGTTTCATTTTAGTCCATGGTAACTGATTAGAGATTTGAGGGGGGCGCAATTTCGCCGACAATCTGGCCACCCGGATAAGTTACGGAAGTGGCATCGATTGAATACTTGACCAGTCCGGCGCCGGGGGCATACCAGTAGCGGTTCACCATGCTACCAGAGCGATTTTCAACGCAGACGCAGTTGCGATAGATATTGCCATCTTCAAGTTGAATATCTTCAATGGCAGTAATCATAAAATAATTGGAGCCGAAGGTCGGATAGTTCTTTCCGACAATGCCACCGGAGTGGTTGTTCCCACCGGGAAATGTAGTCGTATCTTCGTCTTTCTGTCCATCACCCAAATCATCGATATAGTTGTTGGTATCGCCGAGAGAGAGTTCAGTCGGGTCGAAACGGAGCCAGTATCTGCCGACCTCAACCGGCGCTTCCAACAGTTTTTCCGGAAGAGAAAAAGGAGTATCATAATAATAAAGGGCATTATTGCGAATCTGCATAAATCCGGTATCAACATAAGTGGGATAGCTTAAGTCATAGGAAAGCCAGCGATATCCCTGTTGACCTATCAAGGTGACCGGATTTCCAATGAGAAACCGTTCCCTCAACTGATTCTGATTAGCCTGATCCTTGATAACGAAGTCGACCGCCTTTCCGGTTTGCAAAGGAAAGTAGAAAGAGACATCGTCTTCAGCGGAACCGCCTCCGGAATAGAGCGTGCTATCTTCGGAACAGCCGATAAGCAAGGCGGTGATGGCGGTCAAAATCAAAGAAAAAGCCAGACTATGATGAAATCTGAACATTAATCCTCCCCCTCGCACGAAGCGAGTTTAGGTATATTGGAGCAGTTACGGCGAAAAACCATAACCTTGAAGATTTCAGGCAGAATTGAGCAAGCGGTATGCCGGTGTTCGGGGCCGAAGACAAGTTATTGTCTTTGGAGGAATTAACAACAGGACAAAGAAGGCTTGAAGGGAAGGGGGCGGGAATATTGTAGGGAAAATCCCTTGAAAAGAGGGAGGCAAACCTGTCGGGGAAAGGCAATAGATGCTAATGAATCAGGCCAATTTGCCGAAAAGTAGAGTACATATAACTTTTTGTCTAATAAACAATTGGAGCCTGGAGCGTGGCTGTGTCACAGTTCATTCTTGATTCGCTTTTTACGGTCATATTCGTGTCATTGTTCGGTCTGCTGGTAAGAATGAGAGAAAAGATTTTCTCCGAAAATAAGTCAAGTTTCAATTATGCCCGAGCGGGTCTGGCGACTCTGGCGTTGGTGTCGCTGGTTCAGTCGGCGCACAATCAGAATCTCTTTGAACAGATTCCTTTCCTTTCTGAACCGGTCTATCTGGAGCTGATTCTGGTAATTGGTATGGTGACCGGAGTCACGCTGATGCTGGCGGGAATCTCTATCTGGGTGCCATCCCGGAAGGCGGCGAAAGCCGAGGATATCAATACTGAAAGCCGCCTCACTCATCTCGAACGTATCGCCGATGAAGCTGAAAATCAGCCGGATATAACATCGTTTATTCGCAAATTGCCACAGCAGTTATCGGGGCAGGCCGGTTTCAAGGCGGCGGCCGTGATTCGTTTGAATAGCCGGTGCAATCAGATTATCAGTTGTGACGGGTTGGATGAGAATCTGAAGACGCGATGCGACGAAATGATGAGAGAGAATACCGTAAATAGCGCCGAAACAATTCTCCATAAAGTAAATCCTTCCCATGCCGTGATGTTGAGAACAGGAAGTGGGATAATCGGGGCGCTGATAGTCTGGGATGCCGAGGAGAAAAGAGGTGAGGAGAAAGAAGGGGCAATATTGGAGCTTCTGGGAAGGCGCCTGGCTTCGAGGATAGAGCATAAGAGGATTCGACTGCAGTCACAATTCGAGCAGAAATCGCTGGAATACCTCAGGCAGATGCGGGCGCTGGTGGAGAATCGCGCCGAATTGAAAAATCTGATAAGAGGATTATATACTCTCTTCAATAATGCCGTCGGAGCGGAATTCTTCATTCTGTCGGTTCCGGATAAAAGCCCCTGGGACCTGCGCCGCTATATTGCCGGAATCAACGGCAACATACTTCAGAGCGGGGTGACCACGACGGTCAGGGAGAGAGATTTCCTGGCGCCGCTTATTCGTCAGCGGAGAAGCCTGGTTATAAATGACATAACCAAAATCCCAAGTGAGCAGGTTGATATTTTGATAGCGAGTTGCGGGCAGAAATCAATCATGGCTGTCCCGATAGTCAGTAATGGACGATTGATAGGGATAGTGACCATAGGGCATCCCAAGCCGGGTCGATTCGGACATAAGGAGCTGGAACGGTGCGAAATGCTGGCGGCGGCGATGTCGCCGGCGCTGGAAGAAGAGTTTCTGCGGATGGTTACTTTTGACCGGGACCGGTTTCTCAATGGAATCGGCTCCCTTTGCCAGACGCAGGAATCGGCCACCGATATTGATTCCTTCCTGGCGGCAGCGGCGGCAATTCTCGCCGAGAATGTGCGAACGACTATGATACGGGTGACAGTTTTGAACAAAGAGCGGGACCATCTGATTACAAAAGCGATACAGACAGCCCGTCCATTTCCCGGGATAAGAAACGGCGAGGTGGCTCTCTCTCAAGAGCTGATTCCGTGGCACTGCCTGGTTATAAGAGAGAATCGGCCGCTTCTGATAAACCAGCAGGATGGAGAATCGCGATTGGATACGGCCGAGGCGGAGGGGCTGGCGTTCGGGGAGGTGCAGTCGGCAATTATAATGCCGATTGCCGTTAACGGGCTGGTTTACGGAATAATCACCATGGCGGAAATGCGTAACTGGAACCGTTCGCCGCTGGATGCCACGGCGCTGACTTTTGCGCGAGCCGCCGCCGCGGTAATGGCGCAGGGAATAAAAGCAACACAACTGAGCCGGGCGCTGTTGCTTCCGGGGAATGAACGCCTTCAAGGTGCGCCGTCGACCGGTAAAGATTTTTACCAGGAGCTGAAAACACCGCTGAGTCGAATTCAGGGCTCAATCGATTTGTTGAAATTACGGGGGTTTGAAGAAGCTGAGGATTCGCAGAAAATTCTGGAGGCGATGGAGAACTCGACCAATCGGCTCATTTCGCTGATTAACGAACGATAATACGAGTAGACAACCGGATTACAGGCGAGAGCATATGAGTTACAAGATAAAAATCCTCAGTGAGGCGCAGTATGAAGAGCTGGTCTCGAAACGAGACACCGCCCTCTTTGATTCCTCGATAAAATTATATCTGACGACAATCCTTCCCGGTTTGTTTTACTCGGTCACCGACAAAATTCTCAACAGCCATGATGAAAGGTTTCTTTATATCCCGACTGAGATGCTGGAGAGCCCAATTTATCCTGAAGTTTTTGAAGACCTGGTCTATAAGAGATTTGAGTTGTATCGCGAGCCGATTGCGGTGGATGGGCGGAAGTTCTTCCCTATAGGGGTAGAGGGAGTGGTGGTTGGGGGAGTCCTGAGCGACAGCCGTGAGCAGATTGAGGGGGAATGGCACAGATTTCTGGACAAATTCTCGGTATCAGAGTATTTCAATCTGATATTTGATATCAATGACCGTCTTGCCGGCGGGGAGGCGATTGCACTGCAGGTCTTACAGCAGGTATCGACCGAGCGCTCGCCGGACCAGTTTCTCCGCTCTCTTCCCAGCTGGATGGTGGAATTCCTGGGGGGAGGAATGGCGGCGTTCTATTACAGCTCCGGGGAGCAGTTTATCCTGCGGAGAATGGCGGGCCAGATTGGACATTATGAGGAAACACCCCCGGTTCTTGATGGAGATGCGGCCAAAGAGATAAAGCTGAACCTTACGGAAGGGAGGTTATTTGTCCCCTCCGGTGCCGTTCCAAGCTATGCGACCGAACTGTCGGCGCCGCCGGGAGTGCGTTTTGCCCTGAGCGGCAAGATCGGCGATACCGAATATCTCCTCAATGGGTTGATACCAAATATCACATCGTACTCAGTGGCGTTGTTCTTTTCCCGTCTGCGGCATATTCTGAATGGATTAAGTCCGTCGCACTTTGCCCAGACTCCCGACTGGAGAAGAATCTTCTCAATAGTAAATGACATCAATAGCACCGGTCGCTCGCGTCAGGACCTGATGGAGTTCCTATTGCCGACTCTTAATGAATTTATGGCGGTCAATCGGTTGTCTATCGGCAAATATTATCAGCTGGAAAATCGTCTGGAGATGGAAGGGGTGGCGACCCTCACCGGCACCTCAAGTTATGGCCGTCTGAGCAATTTTCGAATAGCGGGAACCGGCTTTGAGAAGGTAATTGAGACCGGGCGATACTATTTCCGCGACAATCTGGCCGTCAATTTCTCCAACAACATCGAAAAGCAATTATATCAGGAAGGAGTGCGCTCGACTCTTCTGGTTCCGATTATGAATGGCGACAATATCCTGGGAATTCTGGGTACAGGCTCCCCCATGAGCGATAATTATCTTTTGCGTCACCTGCATATCATCCAGACACTGGCCGATTATCTGGGGAAAGTTTTTGTCATTGCCGAAAATAAACGCTCCATGGACCTCTATATCAGGCAGTTGGAGGAGATGCAGGTCCAGATGACTATTCTGGAAAATCTGCGGACGATAGGAGAGCTTGCCGGCGGCGTTTTCCATGACTTGAACAATATTATCGGGGGAATTCTGGGACGGAGCCAGATAATCGCGAATCGTCTCGAGGGCGACTTCAGCCCCGAGAAAAAAGCAAAGATTGAAAACGACCTTCGCATTATCGAGCAATCGGCGGTTGATTCGGGAGAAATACTGAATCGTTTGCGGCAGCTATCCCGTCAGAAACGTGAGCAGAAGAAAGTCGTTACCGATATAGAGTCGTTAATAGAAGATACCCTGGAGATGATTAAACCGCGCTGGCGTCGGATAAACGAAGAAAAGGGGCAGAAAGTTGTTCTTACGAAGGAACTGGAGCCGGATGTGAAAGTTTTGGCGGACCAGTCGGAACTGCGGGAGGTCTTTACCAATTTACTTCTCAATGCGCTGGACGCCATTCCAGAAGGCGGGGAAATAGCCGTTCGCTCCCGAAGCAAAGGCCCCGAAGCGATAGTGACATTAAGCGATACTGGTATAGGTATCCCACCGGAAGTTATGGACAAGATTTTTGAGCCATTCTTCACGACCAAGGGAGAAAAAGGGACCGGTTTAGGTTTGGCGATTACTCAGCGGATAATCAAAGAACATGGAGGACAGCTTAAGGTGGAGTCCATTCCTCAGAAAGGAACAACCTTTACAATCATACTCCCGTTAGCTGAACCTCAGAGGGCATTCGGAATCATAGGAGAGAGCCCCGAAGGAAATGCCGGCGCTACCCGAAAGAAGCGGATACTGATAATCAGCGATTCCTCTTCTTTTCGCGGGGAGCTGTCTGAGGCGCTGGTGCAGTCACATTATGAGGCAATCTCCGTTGATGACAGCGAAGAAGCGATTCGAATGTCCGCCAGTCAAAAATTTGACTTGCTGATAATAGACTATGACCGCAATGGCGGGTTTGATTTGGACTTTCTGGCGCGGATAAAAAGTTTCGACCATAAGGTAAAAGCGATTCTGGTAAGCAAGCGGGATTTTGGCGCCAGCATACAGGAGTTAATGTCCCGCGGAGTGGATAGCCTGATAACGCTGCCATTTACGCGGGAATCTATCGTGGAGACATCAGATAACCTGTTGGGGCGCAGCCAAGCCTTGTAAACCTCATATCAATTGTCTGGCAATCGGTTTCAAGGGGGGCAAATCAATCATGAGATTTTTGCTATTGCTTTTCCACAGCGGCAGTATATATTAATGGAAATTCTTCGGGGTGAGGTGAAATTCCTCGATCGGCGGTGACAGTCCGCGACTCCCGCCAAAGCGGGACTGAACCGGTGGAACTCCGGTACCGACGGTAAAGTCCGGATGGAAGAAGAGCGCGATGCTATAGTTGCATCCTATCTCTACGCCCCGATATAGATTGGGGATTTTTTATGGCCGAAAAGGCCGATGAAAGATTTATGCGGATGGCGCTGGAGTTGGCGCGCCAGGGGCAGGGGGAGACTTCGCCAAATCCGCTGGTGGGGGCGGTAATAATCAAGGACGGGAAGATTGTTGGCAAGGGATATCATAAGCGAGTAGGCGGGGCTCATGCCGAGATAGAGGCGCTTCGGTCCGCCAGAGAAAATGCCCGTGGCGGCACGCTCTATGTGAATCTGGAGCCCTGCTGCCATTACGGTCGAACTAATCCTTGCACTGATGCTATCTTAGAAGCGGGACTTAAAGAAGTAGTTTATGCCATAACCGACCCCAATCCACGTGTCAGGGGGCAGGGGGCGAGGCGACTGAAGAGCGCCGGCGTGGCGGTCCGTTCAGGCGTGTTGGCAAAGCGTGCGGAAGAACTGAACGAAGTCTATCTGAAATATATTCAGACCGGGCTTCCTTTTGTAATATTGAAAACGGCGCAGTCGTTGGATGGGAGAGTCGCCACGGTTACCGGAGATTCGCGCTGGATTTCAGGTGAGCCGGCTCGAAAGTTCGCTCATCGACTCCGGGCAGATGCCGATGCCGTGGCTATCGGGGCGGGGACATTGCGCGCCGATAATCCGCAATTGACAGTGCGTCTGGTGGCAGGGCGGAATCCGTATCGGATAATCATCGCAAGGAACATAAGATTTTCGCCATCGTTACATCTATTTGCAAATAATCAGGACGGTAAGACAATCGTTGCGACCGGAGAGGAAGGAGCCGCAAGACTGCGAAGCAAGGATTTAATTGTCTGGCGGATGAGAAGCGCCCGAGCCGGAATAGTTCTGAAAGAGGTGCTGAAACGGGCCGGTGAATTCCAGATCTCTTCTCTGCTGGTGGAAGGGGGCGGGCGACTGGCGACCTCTTTTCTGCGGGAACGATTGGTTGACAGGCATTATGTCGTGATTGCGCCAATGACCATTGGACGGGGGATTGACAGTGTGGGTGATATCGGGGTGAGGAAACTCCGCCAGAGCATCCAATACCGTAATCCCAATTTTACCCTTTGCGGAGAGGACCTGCTCTTCTCCGGATATCCGGTGAGAAGTTAATGTTTACAGGAATAATTGAGACAGTCGGACATCTGCGGCGAATCGCGCGTCGAGGTGAGTATCTGACGCTGGCGATCACCCCGAATAAGCCATTAGAAAATGTAATTTTGGGAGAATCGATTGCAGTTGATGGGTGCTGTCTGACAGTTACGCGCTTTGACCGGAGCGGATTTGATGTAGAAGTCTCGCCGGAGAGCATCAGGTCAACCATTATTGGCGGGTATAAGACCGGGCGTCAGGTCAATCTGGAA